>NZ_JBEZKJ010000095.1:0-29955 GCF_040651675.1 Streptomyces sp. NPDC048415
GGTCGATCAGGCCTAGATAGCCGAGCGCCACCCCCACGCCGCCCACGTAGATCTCTCTGTACCGGCCGGTACAGCCGACGGCTCCCGAAAACCACCTGCCCGCGCTCGTCTCCTCCCGCACACTCACCTGCATGGACATCGTGACGAGGCGGGCGCGGCCCGAGGAGTACCCCACCGTCGGCGAGATCACCGCGCAGGCCTATCTCGGGGACGGACTGCTCGACTTCGGGGAGAGCGACGAGTATCTCGGCGAGCTGCGGGACGTCGCGAAGCGAGCCGCGGCGGCCGATGTACTGGTCGCCGTCGAGGGTGACCGGGTGCTCGGCGGCGTGACCTTCGTACCGGCCGGCGGACCCATGGCGGACATTGCGCGGCCCGGCGAGGCCGAGATCCGCATGCTCGCCGTCGCCCCCGAGGCCCGGGGCAGAGGCGCCGGCGAAGCCCTCGTACGCACCTGCGTCGACCGCGCACGGGCCACGGACGGCTGCGTACGCGTGGTGCTGTCCACCCAGCGCACCATGCGCACCGCCCACCGCATCTACGAACGTCTCGGCTTCACCCGCACCCCCGCCCGCGACTGGAACCCGATCCCGCACCTCGACGACATCGTGCTGCTCACCTACGAGTTGACGCTCCAGCACACTCCGTAGCGCACCCTCCGAAGCCGACACGACACAACATGTGGGGGTGCTCCCGGAGCCCGGCACAAGATGTATGCTCATGCTCGCTGTCGTCGCAGGGGAATCCGGTGCGAATCCGGAACTGTCCCGCAACGGTGTATTCATGCGCATTCGCGCATGTGGTCAGTCCGAGGACCTGCCGACAGCGCGCCCCGGCCGTCCGGCCCGGGCGCCGACGACGTCCGGGCCTCGCGGAATAGGCCGGTGGACGCGACGCCGTGCGCGCTCGTGTGCCCCGCCGCTTTCCCTTGGCCCCGTGCCGAGCGAGGGAGAGCCCCACGTGACCATCGCGCCAGCCGATCCGGCCTCAGCTTTCGCGCAGCAGGCCCCGGTGGAGCCGGACGGTCCCGGTGCCGCGCTGCTGCGGACCCTGACCGATCTCACCGCCGACCTCCCCGACGCCGACCCCGGCCGGGTCGCCGCCGCCGCGCTGCGCGGCCGGTCGGCTCGTGGGGCCGCCGCCGAGATCACCGCGGAGCTGCGCGAACTGGCCACGGAGGCCGCGGCCGGCCTCATCTCCGAGGACCCGGCCTACTCGCGGCTGGCCGCCCGGCTCTTGACGATCAGCATCGCGGCGGAGGCCGCCTCGCAGGGCGTCACCTCCTTCTCCGAGTCGGTGGCCGTCGGCCACCGTGAGGGCCTCATCGCGGACCGTACGGCCGAGTTCGTCCGCCTGCACACGGCCCGCCTCGACGCGCTGATCGCCGCCTCCTTCGCTGAGGGCGCCGACGACCGCTTCGGCTACTTCGGCCTGCGCACCCTGCACAGCCGCTATCTGCTCCGGCACCCGATCACCCGCAAGGTCATCGAGACGCCCCAGCACTTCCTGCTCCGTGTGGCGTCGGGCCTGGCCGAGGACGACACGACCAGGGCCCTCGACGAAGTCGCCGCGCTCTACGGCCTGATGAGCCGCCTCGACTATCTGCCCTCCTCCCCCACGCTCTTCAACTCCGGTACGCGGCACCCGCAGATGTCGTCCTGCTACCTCCTCGACTCCCCGCTGGACGAGCTGGACTCCATCTACGACCGCTACCACCAGGTGGCCCGGCTCTCGAAGCACGCGGGCGGCATCGGCCTGTCGTATTCCCGTATCCGCTCCCGCGGTTCGCTGATCCGCGGCACGAACGGGCACTCCAACGGCATCGTCCCGTTCCTGAAGACCCTCGACGCCTCGGTCGCCGCCGTGAACCAGGGGGGCCGGCGCAAGGGCGCGGCCGCCGTCTACCTGGAGACCTGGCACTCCGACATCGAGGAGTTCCTGGAGCTGCGCGACAACACCGGTGAGGACGCCCGGCGTACGCACAACCTGAACCTCGCGCACTGGATCCCGGACGAGTTCATGCGCCGGGTGAACGAGGACGGCGTCTGGTCCCTCTTCTCCCCGGCCGACGTGCCCGAGCTGGTCGATCTGTGGGGCGACGCGTTCGACTCCGCGTACCGCAGGGCGGAGGAGGCCGGGCTGGCGAAGAAGACCATCCCGGCCCGCGACCTCTACGGCCGCATGATGCGCACCCTCGCGCAGACCGGCAACGGCTGGATGACCTTCAAGGACGCCGCCAACCGCACCGCCAACCAGACGGCGGAGCCGGGCCACACCGTCCACTCCTCCAACCTGTGCACCGAGATCCTGGAGGTCACGGACGACGGGGAGACGGCGGTCTGCAACCTGGGCTCGGTCAACCTCGGTGCCTTCGTGGCCGGTTCGGAGATCGACTGGGAGCGGCTCGACGCCACCGTGCGCACCGCCGTCACCTTCCTCGACCGTGTCGTCGACATCAACTTCTATCCGACCGAGCAGGCGGGCCGCTCCAACGCCAAGTGGCGCCCGGTGGGCCTCGGCGCGATGGGCCTCCAGGACGTCTTCTTCAAGCTGCGGCTGCCCTTCGACTCGGCCGAGGCGAAGGCTCTCTCCACCCGTATCGCCGAGCGCATCATGCTCGCCGCGTACGAGGCCTCCGCGGACCTCGCCGAGCGCAACGGCCCGCTGCCCGCCTGGTCCCGCACGAGGACCGCCCGGGGCGTACTGCACCCCGACCACTATCCGAACGCCCAACTCACCTGGCCCGAGCGCTGGGCGGCCCTGCGCGAACGTATCGCCGCCGTCGGCATGCGCAACTCGCTGCTCCTCGCCATCGCACCCACCGCGACCATCGCGTCCATCGCGGGTGTGTACGAGTGCATCGAGCCCCAGGTGTCGAACCTCTTCAAGCGTGAGACGCTCTCCGGCGAGTTCCTCCAGGTCAACTCCTATCTGGTGGACGAGCTGAAGAAGCTCGGTGTGTGGGACGCGCAGACCCGGGAGGCGCTGCGCGAGTCGGGCGGCTCGGTGCAGGGCTTCAGCTGGGTGCCAAGGGACGTCCGCAACCTGTACCGGACGGCATGGGAGATCCCGCAGCGCGACCTCATCGACATGGCCGCCGCCCGGACCCCGTTCCTGGACCAGGCCCAGTCGCTGAACCTGTTCCTGGAGACCCCGACCATCGGCAAGCTCTCCTCGATGTACGCCTACGCCTGGAAGTCGGGCCTGAAGACGACGTACTACTTGCGCTCCCGCCCGGCGACCCGCATCGCCCGCGCCGCACAGGCGCAGACCCCGATCCCCATGCAGGCGACTCCCGACGAGGACGCCGTCGCCTGCTCCCTTGAGAACCCCGAGTCCTGCGAGGCCTGCCAGTAATGTCCAGCGAAACCAAGAATCTGCTCGCTCCGGGCTTCGAACTCACTCTGCGCCCCATGCGCTACCCGGACTTCTACGAGCGCTACCGGGACGCGATCAAGAACACCTGGACCGTCGAGGAGGTCGACCTCCACTCGGACGTCGCCGACCTCGCCAAGCTCACGCCGAGTGAGCAGCATCTGATCGGCCGGCTGGTCGCGTTCTTCGCGACGGGCGACTCGATCGTGGCGAACAACCTGGTGCTGACGCTGTACAAGCACATCAACTCCCCCGAGGCACGGCTCTACCTGAGCCGGCAGCTCTTCGAGGAAGCGGTGCACGTCCAGTTCTATCTGACGCTGCTGGACACCTACCTGCCCGACCCGGAGGACCGGACGGCCGCGTTCGCCGCCGTCGAGAACATCCCCTCCATCCGGGAGAAGGCCGGGTTCTGCTTCAAGTGGATGGACTCGGTGGAGAAGCTGGACCGGCTGGAGACGCAGGCCGACCGCCGCCGCTTCCTGCTGAACCTCATCTGCTTCGCCGCGTGCATCGAGGGGCTCTTCTTCTACGGCGCCTTCGCCTACGTGTACTGGTTCCGCAGCCGGGGCCTTCTGCACGGCCTCGCCACCGGCACCAACTGGGTGTTCCGCGACGAGACGATGCACATGTCCTTCGCGTTCGAGGTGGTCGACACGGTCCGCAAGGAGGAGCCGGAGCTCTTCGACGACCAGCTCCAGCAGCAGGTGACGGACATGCTGCGGGAGGCCGTCGAGGCCGAGCTGCAGTTCGCGCGCGACCTGTGCGGTGACGGCCTGCCGGGCATGAACACCGACTCGATGCGGCAGTACCTGGAGTGCGTGGCCGACCAGCGTCTGACGCGGCTGGGCTTCGCGCCGGTGTACGGCTCCGAGAACCCGTTCTCCTTCATGGAGCTCCAGGGTGTCCAGGAGCTGACCAACTTCTTCGAGCGGCGCCCGTCCGCCTATCAGGTCGCGGTGGAGGGCACGGTCGACCTCGACGAGGACTTCTGACCGAGCGTCATGGATCACGCCGGGCCGTCCACGCGGCCCGGCGTCGTCGCGTCCGGCCCATGGGGCGGCTATGCCCCGTCCATGGAGCACCCATGGAGGGGCAAAGTTCTTCGGGCGTGCCTGTCCGCCACCGTCCGGCCCGGCTAGGTTCTGGCCGTCCTGACATGTCACGCACAGCGGCATGGCAGTTCGACTGAATTGGCATGCCCACGACACGTTTGCTCCCTTGTTCACGCTACGCGCGTCACGGGGCCTGCCTTTCAGCGCCGAGAACCCCCACTTCCGGCTGTGGAGCCGCGTACGGCCCTACCCCGGCCGACGCGATCCCCGCCTCAAACCGATGGAGGCAGCACCCCCATGCGTCAGACACGCTCCGCCAGACCGGCCCGGAGACTGCGAAGACTCCTGACCGCCGCGCTTCCCGCCCTGGCCCTCGGGGTCGCCGGGTTCGCCGCGGCCGCGCCCGCGGACGCCCAGCCGGCGCCCACCGCGCACGTCTCCCGGGCCACCCAGAACGCGAAGGCCCTGACCTCCCCCGCCGCGCAGGCCGTTCACTCGACCGGCAAGGCCGGCCAGAAGGTGCCGACCACGCACCTGTGCGGCGCGCCGAGCGCGCATCACGCGTCCTGCTTCGCCGAGCGGCGCACCGACATCAGGCAGAAGCTCGCCGCCGCGATATCCCCGAACGCCGCCGCCGCGGTGTCGGGCCTCAGCCCGGCCAACCTGCACAGCGCCTACAGCCTGCCCTCGACCGGCGGTTCGGGCCTGACGGTCGCGGTGGTCGACGCGTACAACGACCCCAACGCCGAGTCGGACCTCGCCACCTACCGCTCGCAGTTCGGCCTGTCGGCCTGCACCAAGGCCAACGGCTGCTTCAAGCAGGTCAGCCAGACCGGCTCGACCACCTCCCTGCCGACGAACGACACCGGCTGGGCGGGCGAGGAAGCGCTCGACATCGACATGGTCAGCGCGGTCTGCCCCAACTGCAACATCATCCTCGTCGAGGCCAACTCCGCCACGGACGCCGACCTCGGCACCGCCGAGAACGAGGCCGTCTCGCTCGGTGCCAAGTTCGTCTCCAACAGCTGGGGCGGCTCCGAGTCCTCCTCCCAGACCAGCTCGGACACCGCGTACTTCAAGCACCCCGGCGTCGCGATCACCGTCTCCTCAGGTGACTCCGCCTACGGTGCCGAGTGGCCGGCCACCTCCCAGTACGTCACCGCCGTCGGCGGCACCGCGCTGAGCACCTCCTCCAACTCCCGCGGCTGGACCGAGTCCGTGTGGAAGACCAGCTCCACCGAGGGCACCGGTTCGGGCTGCTCCGCCTACGACGCGAAGCCCAGCTGGCAGACCGACACCGGCTGCTCCAAGCGCATGGAGGCCGACGTCTCCGCCGTCGCCGACCCTGCGACGGGCGTTGCCGTCTATGACACGTACGGCGGCTCCGGCTGGGCGGTCTACGGCGGTACGAGTGCCTCCGCGCCGATCATCGCGGGCGTCTACGCGCTGGCCGGCACCCCGGGCTCCAGCGACTACCCGGCGAAGTACCCGTACTCCCACACCTCCAACCTGTACGACGTGACCAGCGGCAACAACGGCTCCTGCTCCACCTCGTACTTCTGCACCGCGGGCACCGGCTACGACGGACCGACCGGCTGGGGCACCCCCGACGGCACCACCGCGTTCGCGTCCGGCACCAGCACCGGCAACACCGTGACCGTCACCAACCCGGGCAGCCAGTCCACCGCGACCGGCGGCTCGGTCAGCCTGCATATCTCGGCGAGCGACAGCGCGGGGGCGACCCTCACCTACAGCGCCAGCGGCCTGCCGTCCGGCCTGTCGATCAACAGCTCGACCGGTCTGATCTCCGGCACCGCGAGCACCGCGGGCACGTACAGCACCACCGTCACCGCGACCGACAGCACGGGCGCCTCCGGTTCGGCCTCCTTCACCTGGACCGTCAGCACCTCGGGCGGCGGCACCTGCACCTCGGCGCAGCTGCTCGGCAACCCGGGCTTCGAGTCGGGCAACACCACCTGGACCGCGTCGAGCGGTGTCATCACCAACTCCAGCAGTGAGGCCGCCCACGCGGGCTCGTACAAGGCGTGGCTGGACGGCTACGGCTCGACCCACACCGACACGCTGTCCCAGTCGGTGACGATCCCGAGCGGCTGCAAGGCCAGCTTCACCTTCTACCTGCACATCGACACGGCCGAGACCAGCACCAGCACGGCCTACGACAAGCTCACCGTCACCGCCGGCTCCACCACGCTGGCGACCTACTCCAACCTCAACAAGGCTTCCGGGTACGTCCAGAAGACCTTCGACCTGTCCTCCTTCGCCGGTTCCACCGTCACGCTGAAGTTCAGCGGCGTCGAGGACTCCTCGCTCCAGACCAGCTTCGTCGTCGACGACACCGCCGTGACGACCAGCTGACGCACCGAGGCCCTGGCCGCCCTCGCGCGGCCAGGGCTTTTTCCTGCCCGGATGGGGATCCTGATGCCTGGGTGACACGTCCAAGCGGCAAGGAGGTCACCCCATGCGCCGAACGACCCACCACCGGATGATCGCCCTCGCGGCACTGACGCTTCTCCTCGCGGGCTGTGGCACGCGAAGCGGCAGTGACGCGGGCGGCAGCGGCACCGTGTCGCCGTCCCCCACGACACCCGCGAAGGGCTGCGCCACACCGAAGGCGGAGCTGAGCGCCGCCGACACCGGCCACACGCTCTGCCTGACGACCGGCGAGGTGATCCGCGTCGCCCTGGACGGCACCACCAGCAGGCCCTGGGCACCTGTGAAGGTCAGCGGCGGCGGGGTGCGGGCCACCAACAGTGGCATCGTCCTTCAGGCGGGCGACGCGTCCTCCGCCTTCAAGGCGGTCTCGGCCGGGACGGCCCACCTCACCTCGTCCCGGCCGTTGTGCCCCAGCGATCCGGCGCGGATCTCGTGCAAGGGCCTTCAGGAGTGGACGGTCACAGTGGTGGTGACGAAGCCGTGAGGCCGTGCGGGGCGGCCGGTGTCCGAGCGTGAACGGTCGGCGTCGGCCTCCCTGAGCTGACGGTCGACGCGCCGTTCGTGCGCGAGACCGACCAGTGACGGCAGCGCCACGACCACGAAGATCCCCAGGACGGTCAGGATCCCGACGAGGTTGTCCATGAGTGTGTTCATGAACACCACTGTCGCGCCGTTCGCTCCTTACCGTCAGTGGCAGGACTGCCGCACACCCTCGAATTACTGCCACTGATGCGGCACACTGAAGAACATGCTGAAGAACGTGGCCGTGGCCCTGCTCGACGGAGTCCACCCCTTCGAACTCGGCGTCGTCTGCGAGGTGTTCGGGCTCGACCGCAGCGACGAGGGACTGCCGGTCTACGACTTCGCGGTCGCCTCGGCCGAGGGGCCGACGCTCGACACCCACGTGCCGGGGTTCACCGTCTCCACTCCGCACGGCCTCGACCGGCTCGACGAGGCCGACCTCGTCGTCGTACCGGCCGGGGAGACCTACGCCGTGCGCGAGTATCCGCCCGCACTGCTCGACGCGCTGCGCCGGGCCGTCGAGCGGGGCGCCCGGGTGCTCAGCGTCTGCTCCGGTGTCTTCGTGCTGGGCGCGGCCGGGCTGCTGGACGGGCGGCGCTGCGCGGTGCACTGGCATCACGCCGAGGCGCTCGCCCGGCAGTATCCGCGCGCGATCGTCGAGCCGGACGTGCTGTACGTGGACGAGGATCCGGTGATCACCTCGGCGGGCACCGCCGCCGGAATCGACGCCTGTCTGCACCTCGTGCGCAAGGAGCACGGCCCGGAGGTCGCCAACGCCATCGCCCGGCGCATGGTCGTACCCCCGCACCGCGACGGCGGCCAGGCCCAGTACATCGAGCGGCCACTGCCCCGCTCCCGGTGCGACACGGTCGGCGAGGTGCTGGTGTGGATGCAGCGGCACCTCGACGAGGAGGTGACCGTCGAACAGCTCGCGGCCCGCGCCCTCATGTCCCCGCGCACCTTCGCGCGCCGCTTCCAGCAGGAGACCGGGACGACTCCGTACCGCTGGGTCCTGCGCCAACGAGTGCTGCTGGCGCAGGAATTGCTGGAGGCCACGGACGAGACGATGGACGCGATCGCGGGCCGCGCCGGGTTCGGCAACGCGGCCGCGCTGCGCCATCAGTTCGTGCGGAGTCTGGGGACGACCCCGCAGTCGTACCGGCGCGCGTTCAGGGGCCCACGGGCTGCCTGAACGCGCACCAGTGGGCACGCGGTCGGAGCTGGTCCGAGGGCCGAGCGCTAGCGCGGCTCGGCCTTCAGCAGCAGATTGTGCGGCCGCAGGGTGATGCCGACGCGGGTCGCGTCGTTGGATGCGGGCACCTGCCCGAAGCGCCAGCGGGAGGCCACGGTCGCCGTGATCAGCGCGAGCTGGGCCATCGAGAAGTGGTCACTGGGGCACTTCCGGTTGCCCACGCTGAACGGGCGCATGGCGTACTTCGGGATGTCCTTGGACCGTTCCGGAAGCCAGCGGTCGGGGTCGAAAACCAGGTGCTGCTGGTACGACCGGGGATCGCGCTGGATCGCGTACGGGCTGTAGACGATGTCCGCCCCGGCCGGAATGCGATAGCCACCCAGCTCGGTTTCGGTCACCGCCCGCCGCGTCAATATCCATACGGCGGGACGCAAACGCATCGTCTCGACGACGACATTGTTGGTGTGCGACAGCTGCCGGACGTCGTCGAATCCGACGGGCCGGTCCCCCGCGACGGATTTGGCCTCCGCGGCCACCTTGTCCGCCTGTTCCGGGTGTTCGGTGAGGACCTGCAGGAGCGACATGATCGAGGACGCGATGGTTTCACTGCCGGGGGTGAGTATCGCGACGACTTGGTCGTGGATCTCCTGTTCGTCGATGGGGTCGCCGTTGTCGTCCTTCGCTTCCAGCAATGCCGTCAGCAAATCGTCCGGCTTTTGACCAGATGACCGGCGTTCGTCGATGATCTCGTCGACGAGGTCATGCAAATCGGCCAATGCGCGGTCGAATTTGCGCATCGAGGGAAGCGGCAGCCGATAGAGCGGACCCGCCGGGATCACCATGCGCCGGTACATGCCCCGGAAGACGGTGGCGAGCGCGATGCTCAGCCGCTCGGCCCGCTCGTCCATGAACTTGCCGCGCAGCAGACAGCGGGCCGCGATGCGGACGGCCACACGGAACGACTCCGAGGTGCAGTCGACAGCCGCCCCCGACTCCCAGCGGGCGGCGAAGGCGCGCGCCTCCTCCTCCATGATCGGCCCGTACTCGGGAATGATGTCGGCCCGGAACGCAGGCTGTATGGTCCGCCGCTGGCGCCGGTGCTGCGGTCCGTTGGCGGTGGCGACCCCCTTCTTGCCGAGCAGTCCCTCGAGGGACTCCCACAGGGGGCCGCCGATCTCGTAGTCGGGGTTGAGCGCCAGCGCCCCGGTGAGCGCGGAGGTGGTGACGGCGTACACCGTCTTGGGGCCCAGCTTGAGCCGGACGACGTCGCCGTGGTCGCGCAGCTGGGTCAGGAAGCCCAGCGGGTCGCGGACCAGTTTCCAGCCGTGGCCGAGACCGGGCACGCCGCCACCCGCGAGGGGCGGGGTGGACAGCTGAAGTACCTCGGTCACCTCGGGTCGTACGGACTCGACGGTCATTTCTCACCTGCCGCTTCATTGTTGACGTACGGGGGTGTGGAGCGGTCGTCCCAGCTGTCGACCATGTACCGGCCCGACTCGTGGTGGAACCAGTACACGGAGCTGAACCAGTTCCGCATATTTCCGAGGCACGCCCGCACGGCGATGCTTGTCGCCTTTCCCCTCACCGTGCCGTCCGCGAGGGAGTCGGCGAGCCGTAATACATCCTTTTCGGCGACGAGGAATTCCACGATGCATTCCTCGACGCGCCGCCGTACTTCCGTGACGGATTCTTCGAGCGTCAGCCCCTCATGGTGAATGAGACTGATTCCGAGATTGTGGACCTCGTCGCCCGCGATTTCCTTGGGGAGTGAGCACAGATCGTTGTACCAGGCGGCGAATTCCTGGCTGAGCAGCGCCGCCCGGTGATATGCCGGGTGTTTCCGCACCGAAGCCGGGAGTTCGTACCCGGCACTCGGTTCCAGAAGGTCGGTCCAGATCCAGTGCGCGAATGTCAGCCGGCGGAGTTCGAGATATTCCGCGACCGTCGGGACGGTGCCGGAGGTCCGGTTTCGGAACTCCCGGTCGTACGCCTCGATCACCGCGTGGAAGTGGAGCGCGAACCGCTCGTTCCACTTCTTGCTGAGGAACGAGTACAGGCGCACCATGCTGTCCGCGAACCCCGCTACCAGGGGATCCTGATGGTGCAGGTGTTCTCTGGGGGAGTCGAGGGCCGCGTGCAGCCGGGACCTGAGCTGCTGCCAGGCTTCGGCGCGGCCATGGATGACATCGCGGTCGTGGCGGTCGTCCCAGACGAAGAACCACGCGCTGTAGTCCGCTATCGCCTGCATGACCTCGTCGGGAGCGCCCACGTAGTAGCCCGCCATGAGGTCCGTATAGCACAGTCCGTCGGCATATTCCTCGACCTTGTCCGCGGGCATGAGCCGCTTTTCGAGCAGCCACGCCCTGGTCTTCTCCTGGAGCCTGGGCCAATACGGGTGCAGTTGACGAGGAAACGCCGCCTCGATCACCGGGAGAGAGAGCGCCGGTGGAACCGCGACCACTGTCGGTGTCGATGAAGTGCCGTGTGAGAAAGCATGCACGAACAAACCCCTCTCAGCCGCCTGTTGACGCTGCGCCCCTCCCGCTGTGCCGGGCGTGCGCCGTTGCGTATCCCCGCACTTCCCATTCAGCACCACAACTGACCGTTCTGGGAACGGATTTGCTCCACTCACTACCCCACAGTGCCGAGAATCTCCCCTTGTGTGACTGAATATGGATCATTAGAGGCCCACAAGGGATCGAACGTGCGACGTACATGCGAACGGCGCCTGGTCGGAGGGATCTCTGACCAGGCGCCGTTCGTGGAGGACTACTGCGCCCCAACTGTCGTTTTCTGTCTCAGTCGTTCGCGACGATCGGGTAGCGGGGCTCGTTCTCGGCCATCTGCCGCAGCGCGTCCTTGCGCTCGCGCTTGGAGAGCCGGTCGATGTAGAGATAGCCGTACAGGTGGTCCGTCTCGTGCTGGAGGCAGCGCGCGAAGTAGCCGGTGCCGCGCACCTTGACCGGGTTGCCCTTCTCGTCCTGGCCGGTGACCTCGGCGTAGTCGGGGCGGGCGAGCGGCGCGTACGCGGTCGGCACCGACAGGCAGCCCTCGTTGCTGTCGTCCAGACGGCGCTGCTCGGCGGGCAGGTCCACGAGCTTCGGGTTGCAGACGACACCGACGTGCCGCTTGCCCTCGTCGTCCATGCAGTCGTAGACGAAGACCTTCAGGTCGACGCCGATCTGGTTGGCGGCCAGGCCCACGCCCTCGGCGGTGCGCTGGCTGGCGAACATGTCGGCGACCAGCCCGGCCAGCTCGTCCCCGAACTCGCTGACGTCCCTGCACTCCTTGTGCAGCACCGGGTTGCCGACGACCGTGATCGGCCGCGAGGTGCCGCCCTCGCGGTAGGCCGCCTCACGCTCCTCGCACTCCTCGGTGTCGATGACGAAGCCGTCGTCGTCCACGGGGAGCACGCCCGCGTGCTGCTGATCGGTGTCCTGCTGCGCCATGACGACGTACGCCTTCCTCAAACCTTGGGAGATTCTGCGAGTACAGCCTAAAGGGGCGCTCAGCAGACCTCTTCCAGATCCCGCCAGTCCCGGGAGTCCGGGCTGTCCGCGACCCAGCCGTCGAGCAGGCCCCGCACCAGCGAGGCGGGCGCCGCGAGCCCGCACTCCCGCTCGGGCACCCACAGCTGCCCGTCGGTGCGGTGGCCGAGTGGCCCAGGATGGCCCGGTTCGCTGTGGTCGTGGGGGTCGAGGTGCTCGCCGTCGCCCTCGTCGGACGGCATCCGCGACTCGGAGCACATCCGGCACAGCAGCCGTACGGACGACGACCAGTCCTCGGCGGCGAATCCGGCGTCGGCGGCGAGCTGCTCCAGCGCGTCCCGGTCGTCCTCGGTGGCCGCCTCCAGCAGGACCACCCAGGTGGGCACGGGTGAAGGCGCCCACAGCTCGATCTCGTCGAAGACGGGGTAGGCGTGCCCGGCGGCCGTGGTCCGCTCGCCGTGCGGAACTCCGTCGTGCAGCACGACCTCGCCCCAGCGCCGCCCGGAGGACGGCAGCGGGATGGACAGCACCTCGACACGGGCGGGGTCCAGCCTGCGCCCCCACACCACCTCGGCCTCGCCCTCGGGCGACAGCCGTACGGCCGAGCTCCCGAGGTCCATGCCCACCGGCTCCCCGGACACGGCGGCGCCGCCGGGCACCCGGAGCCCGTACGCCTGCCAGGCGCGGCGGGCCAGCGGCCAGTCCTGCAGGGCGGTGGCCGCGATGCCCACGTTCCACCAGTCGGGCGCCCCGGTCTCGCGGTCGAGCAGGGCGACGGCCCTGAGGCCCGCCGCCCGTGCCTGCTCCCAGTCGTGCCGGAACTTGTGCAGCAGGGCCAGGTTGAACCAGGACTCGGACAGCCACGGCTCCAGGTCCGCGGCGCGTGTCAGCAGCGCGCCCGCGTCCTCGTACCGGCCGTCTCCGATCAGCGTGAACGCACGGTCGGTGGCCTGCCGCCATGAGGCGGAGGGCCGGTGCCGTCCCTTGCCGAAGATCCTCACGATTCCCGCCTGCCAGTTCCTTGCGATTCCCGCCTGCTGGTCCCTTGAAGAGTCCCTTGGAGACAGTGCGGCCCCGGGCCGGCCGGTGCCCCCGAACACCCTCTTCCTCGCATCCAACCACGTACCGCTGGACGGGCGCTCATTACCCATGGGTTACCCAGCCCGGGGCAGGGTCAGACCGGGTCGCGACAGGACCCTGGCCAGCGACTCCACGACTTCCGGCTGATAGTCGTGGGCGCTGCCGAGCCGCAGCTTCTCCAGGGCGGTCAACGGCCCTCCGGGCCCTGCTTCCCGTGCCATCTCCTCGTATGCGTTCACGGCCCGGACAATTCGCGCGGTCACCGGCTGCTCCCGGTACGGGTCGGCCTGCCGCTCCACGACCACGGCGACCTCGGCATCCACCCCGGTCTGCCGCACGACGGCGCCGCCGAGCAGCGCGATCCGCCGCTGTTCGTCCGCGGGGAGCACGGCGGTGGCCCCGGCGGGCACCGGATCGACCAGGCTGAGCTGCCCGATGTCGTGCATGAGCGCCGCGTACTCCAGCACGGTGAGGTCGGGCTCGGAGAGCCCCAGCTCACGGCCGACGGCCCGGCTGAGGGCGGCCACCCGGCGCGCGTGCCCGGCCGGCGTGTACCCGGCTATCTCGGTCGCGCGCGCGAGGGAGGCGATGGTCTGCCGGTAGGTGACCCGCACGGCGGCGTACCGCCGGAAGGACAGCTGGGTGAGCAGCAGGGGCAGCGAGAAGACGGGCAGGGCCCACAGCCCGACCACGGCGACCGCGAGCGCCATCACGGCCCCGGTCGCGCACACGGCCGACCCGATACCGAGCATGGCCCGCAGCTCGTCCCGCAGCAGCGGCCCGAACGGCCACCGGGTCCGCGAGCGCGCCAGCGCCGCCGCGAGCACGGCGTCGCACAACGCGGTGAGCACGAGCAGCGCGACCAGCAGCAGGGCGTAGGCCGGACCACCCCACTCCAGCAACCGCCCGTTGTTGTAGAGGGGTTGGAAGCACACCGCGGCGAACCCGACGGTCAGCACCCGCCGGGTCAGGTGGTCGGCGGTCGGCCCCCGGCCCATGGCCACATGCGGCACGCATCCCAGCAGCGCCGCGGCCACGACGACCGCGACGACCTGGAGAACCCCGTGGTGACTGGTCCGCCCGGCCTGCTCGCCGAGCAGCGCGTACGACAACGCCCCCGCGGCCCCCAGCGGAGCCGACTCCCGCTCCTCCGCGCCGCTCCAGCGGGTCAGCTCACCGAGGGCGATGAGGAGACCGAAGGCGAGCGCGGTACCGCGCTCGTCGAGGCCGTGCCAGAGGGTGTCGCCGAGGGCGAGGACGGTGAGAAGGGCGGTCCCGGTGTGGGCGAGGGCGCTGAAGGAGCCGATGCTGGGCCGGGGGAGGATGAGGAGGGGCCGGGAGAGACTCATGGGCCGCTCCTGGGGGTGGTGCTTGTCGGGTCACCTCTCAGCCGGCTGGAAGCGGGTGGTGGGGTTCCCCCCTGTTCGAGCGAAGCCGAGAACTTGGGCGAGGGTGGGTGGACACCGCCGCGAAGCGGCGAACAGCTGTCCGCCGTGACAACGGGATGCCATCCGTGCCGGGAAAGCGCCCGCACAAGCGCCCGCACCATCCCGGGGTCGAACTGGGACCCCGCACACCGCTCCAGCTCCTCGAGAGCCGTCGGTACCGGCCGGGCCCGCCGATAGGACCGGGTGGACGTCATCGCGTCGAACGCGTCGGCGACCGCGACCACCCGCGCGAACTCCGGAATCTGCGCGCCCACCAGCCCGTACGGATACCCGCTCCCGTCGAGCCGCTCATGGTGATGCAGGATCGCCGACCGGGCCTCCCCGAGGAACCCGATGCCCCGCACCATCTCGTGCCCGTACTCGGGATGCAGCTCGATGATCCGCCGCTCCTGGGGAGTGAGCGGCCCGTCCTTGCGCAACAGCCGCGTGGGTACGCCGAGTTTGCCGACGTCGTGCAGGATCCCGGCGAACCGGAGCACCTCGACGCGCTGATCGTCCATGCCCAGTTCCCGCGCGATCATCATGGACGCCTGCCCGACCCGCTCACTGTGCCCGCGGGTGTAGCCGTCCTTGATGTCGACGGCCTGGACGAGCGCCCGGATCGTGGCCTGGTGGGCGGCCCGTTCCCGGTGGTACTGGGCGAACACCCAGCACGACACGTACATGGGCAGCAGTACCAGCAGCGCGGCGACGGGTCCGTACGGGCTGCGCCACAGCACCGCCATCATCAGCCCGGCGAGTCCGTGCACCGCGACGGGCGCGAGCGAGCGTGGAAAGAGCCCGCGCCAGGCTCCGCGCACCGGCACCCGCTCGGCGAGCGCCAGGATCCCGCCGTCGAGGACGGTCAGGACGAGGCAGAAGGTGAGCACCCCGGCGCCGACGGGCACGAGCGCGTACGGAAAGTGGGGCGCGACCACCGCGTCCCGGCCGCCCAGCGCCCAGTGCACCCGGGAGGTCGCCCAGATGGCGACGGCGAGCTGGGCCGCGCGCCAGATCCGGCGCAGCCCCTTCGGCCGCTGTTCGACCCGGGCGAGCAACGCGCCCGGCAGCGCGACGAGCGCGGCGGCCGGGGGCGGCAGCAGAAAAGCCCCGGCCAGCAGCAGGGGAAGGAACGTGCCCATGCCCTGGGGGGCGTCAGGGCCGGACGCGGCCGCACCGCGCGGCCCGCGCGGCAGTGTGATCCGCTCGCAGCCCGCGTACAGCAGGGCGAGCAGCGCGACGACCCACCATGCGACACGGATGTCCGGCAGGCGAGTGAGACAGGCCAGGGCCCCGAGAACGACACAGGCCACGTACACACGGGCCCACGCCGGAACCGACCCCATCTGCTCGTCCTTCCCCCGACCTCAGGTTCCGGAGCCTAGAGCGGCGGGGGTGGTACGGGGACGGGTATGGCCGAATCCGCGGGCTCGGAGCCCGCGGATTAGCACGTTCGGGTGACGTGATGAACGGACGATCCGCGGAACGGAGTTCAGGACTCCTGCGACGCCGCGGTCACGTCGTGCTCGGGCACGACCTGTCCGGAGCGGATCAGATCGATACGGCCCATGACCTTGGCACGCAGATCGGTCGGCACGTCGTCATGACCGCAGCACCGCTTGACCAGCTTCTTCACGGCCTGCTCGAGGCCGTACTTCTCGAGGCACGGGGAGCACTCCTCGAAGTGCACCTCGAACTTGGTGCAGTCCGCGTCCGGCATCTCATGGTCGAGGAACTCGTAGAGATGGTCGAGTACCTCACTGCAATCCGTCTCGTGCGGCTCTCCGCAGCTCATGAGCCCGAGCCTTTCGCTTCGTTCGACTCTCCGGCACCGGCCGGAACCAGCCCGCGGTCACGCGCGTAGTCCTCGAGCATGCCGCGCAGTTGGCGACGGCCCCGGTGCAGCCGGGACATCACCGTACCGATGGGTGTCCCCATGATGTCCGCGATCTCCTTGTACGCAAAGCCCTCTACGTCCGCGAGATAGACGGCGATGCGGAACTCCTCGGGGATCGCCTGCAGCGCCGACTTGACGTCCGAGTCGGGCAGGTGGTCGAGCGCCTGCGACTCGGCGGAGCGCAGACCCGTCGACATGTGCGACTCGGCACGCGCGAGCTGCCAGTCCTCGATCTCCTCCGCGGCGCTGCGCTGGGGTTCGCGCTGCTTCTTGCGGTAGGAGTTGATGAACGTGTTGGTCAGAATGCGGTACAGCCACGCCTTGAGGTTGGTGCCCTCGCGGAACTGGTGGAAGGACGCGTACGCCTTGGCATACGTCTCCTGCACCAGGTCCTCGGCGTCGGCCGGGTTGCGCGTCATGCGCAGGGCGGCCGAGTACATCTGGTCGAGGAATTCGAGCGCGTCCCGCTCGAAGCGCGCGGTGCGCTCGGCGGAAGATTCCGCCGTCGCGTCGCTCGTGCCCTGGCCCTCGGGCTGCTCCGCCTGGCCGTGTTCGGTCCCTGCGTCGGTCCCAGTGACCGGACCCACCTCCTCCAGCGACGTAGCGAGACCGAGACCGGTCCCACTGGAATCGGAGGATAGACGAACATCGTGTCCGCCCGCCGCCCGAATAGGGGCGTTCTTGCCCGCGTGCAGCACCGTCCAGTCCAGGTCAGCGCGGCTGCTGCGGCTCGGGCAGGTGGTCGAACCCATGCGGCGGACTTCCTCTCCTAGGAACGGTTCAGCACGGTCCGTGCTGTCTGCTGGGCACAACAGCTGTCCGACACGCAACATTCCCGGGCGTCACGCGAGTGACGCGGTCCACCTCACGACCTCGTCGGTGATCGTCCTCAGCGCCTCGTCCTGGCTGACGGGCGCCCGTTTCGGCACCGCGAAGCCATGATCGCCGTACGGCACCTCGATCAGCTCGTACGAGCCGGGCGGGAACTCCTCCGGCTTCCCGAACGGATCGTTGCCGCCCTGGACGACGAGGGTGGGCACTCCGGAGCCGAGCAGTTCGCCGGCGCGGGACTTCTCGGGCCTGCCCGGCGGGTGCAGCGGGAAGCTGAGCGCGAAGACGGCGGCTGCGCCGAGTTCCGTCGCGGTCCGGCAGGCGACCCGTGCGCCGGCGCTGCGTCCGCCCGCGACCACGGGAAGCCTGGCCCCCAGCAGCGCCGGCCACACTCCCCGCCATCCCACGTCGAGCGTCTTCGGCGCGGGCGCCACCTTCTTCCCGGCCACCCGCCAGGGCTGCTCGACGAGCGCCACGCTCACCCCGTGCCCGGGCAGCACCGCCGCGAGCGCCTGAAGATCCCGCGCCCCGATCCCCCCGCCGGCCCCATGACTCACCGCGAGCAGAAACCGCGCCTTCTTCGCTGGATGCCAGGTGACGCGGGCCGTACCGGCGTCCGTCTCGACGTTCTCTGTCACATCCGTCACGTCAGAAGAGTGTGCCCTCTTCCGGCCCCTCCAGCTCCTTGAGCAGCTCCGGCCCGTTGTTCCGCACATTGCTGACCGCCGTGGACACGGGGTACGCCCGCATCAGCCCGGCGGGCGGCGGCGTGAGCAGCTCGCGGAGGTCTTCGACGTCCGTGCGGGACGGGTCGAGCCAGGAGTCCCAGCGGTCCGGCGTGAGCATCAGGGGCATCCGGGGGTGGATGTCGGCCAGGGCGTGCGGCCCCTCGGCGGGACCCAGGGCGAGCGGCGAGGTCTCCGCCTCGGTCGTGATGACCGAGCAGGTCACCCACCAGGCCCCCGGATGGTCGTCCGGCAGCGTCTTGTCCCGCCAGAACTCGTACAGCCCGGCCATCGCGAAGACCGAACCGTCGGCCGGTGTCACGAAGTACGGCTGCTTGCGCGGCCGCTTCTTCCTGCCCTCGACCTCGAGGTCGCGCTCGGCGGCACCGGTGACCCACTCGTAGTAGCCGTCGGCGGGAACGATGCAGCGCCGGGCGGTGAAGGCGCGTCGGTACGAGGGCTTCTCGTGCACCGTCTCCGCGCGCGCGTTGATCATCCGGGCGCCGCCCTCGGGCGTCTTGGCCCAGGAGGGGACGAGCCCCCACTTGAGCTTGCGCAGCTGGCGAACCGGCGCCGGGTCCTCCGCGTCCTTAACGGGGCGGTCCAGGACCGCATAGACCTCCTTGGTGGGGGCCACGTTGAAATCCGGGGCCAGGGTCTCCTCGGGCTCCCACTTCTCGACCTCAAAGATTCCTGCGAGATCCTCGGGCCTGCGACTCGCTGCATACCGTCCGCACATACGTGCCACACTGCCAGATTCCGCGACCCCAGAGGGAGCCACCGCCGACAATGGACAGCACCGCATCCGCCTCCCTGGCCTCCCTCTGGGACCAGGTCTTCGGCAGCCAGCCGGATCCCGACCTGTGGGTGGTGATCGCCACCATGGTCGCCGCCCTCGCGGTGATCGTCCCGCACAACGTCTGGCGTCTCTCCCGCAACGCCATCACCATCGCGCACGAGGGCGGCCACGGCCTGGTCGCGCTGCTCACCGGGCGCAGCCTCAGCGGCATACGGCTGCACTCCGACACCAGTGGTCTCACCGTCAGCCGCGGCAAGCCGACCGGGCTCGGCATGATCCTCACCGCCGCGGCCGGCTACACCGCTCCCCCGCTGCTCGGCCTGGGCGGCGCCGCGCTGCTCGCCGCGGGCCACATCACCGCGCTGCTGTGGCTGGCCACGGCCCTGCTGGTGGTGATGCTGGTGATGATCCGCAACGCGTACGGCGCGCTCACCGTGCTCCTCACCGGCGGCACCTTCCTGCTGGTGTCCTGGCTCGCCGGACCCCAGGTGCAGGCGGCGTTCGCGTACGCCGTGGTGTGGTTCCTGCTGCTCGGCGGGGTCCGGCCGGCCTTCGAGCTGCAGGCCAAGCGGATGCGGGGCGGGGCGGGCGACTCGGACGCGGACCAGCTGTCCCGGCTCACGCACGTACCGGCCGGGCTGTGGCTGTTCCTGTTCCACGCGGTGTCACTGTGCTCGCTGATGGGCGGGGGCCGCTGGCTGCTGGAGGTCTGAGCCGTAGCGCGCCGCCGTAGCGCGCGGACGGGTGCGCGACCGGCCGTGGCACGCCGCAGCCGACGAACGACCCGCCTGAGCCGAAGCGCGCCGCCGCAGCGCGCGCGGACGGGTGCGCGACCGGCCGTGGCACGCCGCAGCCGACGAACGACCCGCGCTCCCCGGCCAAACCCGGCGGAGCGAACCGCCACTAAAGTGGGGCGCATGACCGTGAACCCCGCCCACACCGCCCTCTGGCCCGCCCCGCACGCGAGCGGACCCGTCGACGCGACCGTCCACGTGCCGGGTTCGAAGTCGGTCACCAACCGCGCCCTCGTGCTGGCCGCGCTGGCCTCCGAGCCGGGCTGGCTGCGCCGCCCGCTGCGCTCCCGCGACACCCTGCTGATGGCGGGCGCCCTGCGCGCTATGGGCGTGGGCATCGAGGAGACGGTGGCCTCCAGCTCGACGGTCGCGGCCGGCCCGGACGCCTCCGGCGAGGCCTGGCGGATCATCCCCTCGGGCCTGCACGGCCCGGCCACGGTCGACGTCGGCAACGCGGGCACGGTCATGCGTTTCCTGCCCCCGGTCGCCGCGCTGGCCGACGGGCCCATCCGCTTCAACGGCGACCCGCGGTCGTACGAGCGCCCTCTGAACGGTGTGATCGACGCGCTGCGCCTGCTCGGCGCCCGTATCGACGACGACGGCCGCGGCGCGCTGCCGCTGACCGTCCACGGCGGTGGCGCCCTGGACGGCGGTCCTGTGGAGATCGACGCGTCCTCGTCGTCCCAGTTCGTCTCCGCGCTGCTGCTCTCCGGCCCGCGCTTCAACCAGGGGGTGGAGGTCCGGCACATCGGCTCGAGCCTGCCCTCCATGCCGCACATCCGGATGACCGTGGACATGCTGCGGGCGGTCGGCGCCCAGGTGGACACCCCGGAGTCGGGCGGCGAGCCGAACGTGTGGCGGGTCACGGCGGGCGCGCTGCTCGGCCGCGATCTGATCGTCGAGCCCGATCTGTCGAACGCCCAGCCGTTCCTGGCGGCGGCCCTGGTGACCGGCGGCACGGTCGTCGTCCCCGACTGGCCGGCGCGCACCACCCAGCCGGGCGACAAGCTGCGGGAGATCTTCACCGAGATGGGCGGTTCCTGCGAACTGACCGACAGTGGCCTGGAGTTCACCGGTTCCGGTGCGATCCATGGCATCGACGTGGACCTGAGCGAGGTCGGCGAACTGACCCCGGGCATCGCCGCGGTCGCCGCCCTCGCCGACTCCCCCTCGACCCTGCGGGGCGTGGCCCACCTCCGCCTGCACGAGACGGACCGGCTGGCCGCGCTCACCAAGGAGATCAACGAGCTCGGCGGTGACGTCACCGAGACCGCCGACGGCCTGAGCATCCGCCCGCGCCGACTGCACGGCGGCGTCTTCCACACCTACGACGACCACCGCATGGCCACCGCCGGCGCGATCATCGGTCTGGCGGTGGAGGGGGTACGGATCGAGAACGTGGCGACGACCGCGAAGACGCTGCCGGACTTCCCGGACCTGTGGACCGGGATGCTCGGGAACTGACGGGCGGACCGGGATCATGCGCCGTTACGGCAAGCACACCGACGAGGACGACATCCGCCAGCGGCCCAACCGCAAGGGCAACCGTCCCCGTACGAACATCCGCCCCAAGCACGAGGAAGCGGTCGAGGGCATGGTCCTCACCGTGGACCGGGGCCGCCTCACCTGTCTCGTCGAGGACCGCGTGGTGATGGCGATGAAGGCCCGCGAACTGGGCCGCAAGGCGGCGATCGTCGGCGACCGGGTGGCCATCGTCGGCGACCTGTCCGGTGAAAAGGACACCCTCGCCCGTATCGTCCGCATCGAGCCGCGCAGCTCCGTGCTGCGCCGCACCGCCGACGACGACGATCCGTACGAGCGCGTGGTCGTCGCCAACGCCGACCAGCTCGCCATCGTCACCGCCCTCGCCGACCCCGAGCCGCGCCCCCGCCTGATCGACCGCTGCCTGGTCGCGGCATACGCCGGCGGCCTCACCCCACTCCTGGTCCTCACCAAGTCGGACCTGGCCTCGCCCGACGAACTCCTGGCGCTGTACGGGGCGTTGGGCGTCCCCTATGTCGTGACCAGCCGCGAGGAGCTGGAGAGCGGCGAGGCGGTGGAGCGCGTACGCAAGCAGCTGGACGGCAAGATCACGGCGTTCGTCGGCCACTCGGGCGTGGGCAAGACGACCCTGGTCAACGCGCTTGTCTCCCTGGAGCGGCGGCGCAGCACCGGAGTCGTCAACGCCGTCACCGGGCGCGGCCGGCACACCACCACGTCGGCGCGCGCGATTCCGCTGCCCGACGAGTCCGGCTGGGTCATCGACACCCCGGGTGTCCGCTCCTTCGGCCTGCACCACGTCGACCCGTCCCGGGTCATCCACGCCTTCCCCGACCTCGAACCCGGCACCGAGGGCTGCCCGCGCGCCTGCAGCCACGACGAGCCGGACTGCGCCCTGGACCAGTGGGTGGCGGACGGTCACGCGGACCCGCAGCGGCTGTACTCCCTGCGCCGGCTGCTGGCGACGCGCGAGCGCAAGGAAGGCGACTGACCTCCGCGTTGTTTGCGTCCGCGGCGTGTCGGTAAATGCATAATCGCACCCAGCGACCTCACAGAAGCCGCTGGCCTGACCGAGGGCAGACAAAGCAGTCGACGTGCGGACGCGGGAGGACAAGACATGGCGTGGCTGCTGGTCGTTGTGGCGGGACTGCTCGAGACCGGCTTCGCCGTCTGCCTGAAGCTCTCACACGGCTTCACCCGGTTCTGGCCGACGGTCGCCTTCTGCGTCTTCGCGCTCGGCAGCTTCGGCCTGCTGACCCTCTCCCTGAAGAAGCTCGACGTCGGCCCGGCGTACGCGGTGTGGACCGGCATCGGCGCGGCGGGCACGGCGATCTACGGCATGATCTTCCTCGACGACCTGGTGTCGGTCCTGAAGATCGTCTCGATCAGCTTCGTCATCGTCGGGGTCATCGGTCTCCAGCTGTCCGGCTCCGCCCACTGACGCGGCCTCAGATCACCTCCCCGCACCTGCGGGAAGTGACAGGCGGCGCCGTCCTGTTCGAGCGTCTTGGTGCGACCGCGCACCTTCAACACCGGCTCACCGGCCGGAACTTCGGCGCGGGGCCGGGCGTCGTCCAGCCGGGGCACGGCCCCGAGCAGCCTGCGCGTGTACGGCTCCCGCGGGCGCCCGAAGACCTCGGTGCCGTCCCCGACTCGACCACTATTGAGAAGTCGTGCGGAAGGCCCGAGGGCGAGCGGGACCACCGACACCACGGAGCGGGACAAGGTGTGCAACGAGGCCGACACCAAGATCTGGGCCCTCGGCGACTCCATCCCGCTCTCCCAGCGCCCCCAGGTGCTCGCCGTCCGCTCGAACCTCGCCGACTACGGCGCGAGCGGCCTCGCGGACGACGACCTCACGAAGGTCGGCCGGCTCAAGAAGTGATCCTCAGCGCCTGGTGGGACGGGGCCAGCGCGGCCTTCACCAGGTCCGTGACCCCACCCTCACCGGGCGGCGCCGCCACACAGGACAGCGCCAGCCGGACAACGAGCTCACAGGAGCGGGCCAGTTCGGACGTGTCCGCCTTGGACGTCGACAAGGTGGCAACAGCCCGGTCCCGCACCAGCCCCACGAAGTCGCCGGGCGAGGGCAACGGCCCGTCGGCCCGCCGCTGCGCGGGCACCGCGGACGACGAGGGCACCGCCGACAGGGTCGGCGAGGGCAGCCGCTCGCTCCAGCATCCCGTGAGCATCGCCCGGACGAGCGCATTGCTCCGCGCGGCCGAGGCGGTCCACTCGGCGGCGGCGACCAGCCGCTCCCGCGCGTCCGTGTGAGCGGCCAGCGCCCGCTCGACCCCCGCGAGATAGGCATCGGCCTCCCGCCGCACCAGGGCACGCGCGAGCCCCTCTTTACTCCCGAACTCGTTGTAGAGCGTCTGACGTGACACTCCGGCCACGGCGGCCACATCGACCATCCGCACCGCAGACCACGCACGACGCGCGAGCGCCGTATAGGCGGCGTCCAAGAGGGATTCCCGCGCTGCAGGCATCATCGCCTCCCTGGGGCGAGCGACTGTCCAGCTCAGATTTGACGCGCACAGAGCCACTGTCAAGGGTTCGCGGCGGCCCCAGGGGGCGTACATCCCGCACCGCACGCGAGCCCCCGCGCCCAGGCGCCGGAACGCCCGCCCCCAGCGACCGCCACCCGCCGAACCACGCCCCACTGCCAGGCGGCAGGCGCACGCGGAACGGCCCCCCGCCGGGCCAGGACGGATCCCCATCCCGTGTAGCCCCG
Source organism: Streptomyces sp. NPDC048415 (assembly GCF_040651675.1). Lineage (NCBI taxonomy): Bacteria > Bacillati > Actinomycetota > Actinomycetes > Kitasatosporales > Streptomycetaceae > Streptomyces > Streptomyces sp. NPDC048415. The sequence goes on from NZ_JBEZKJ010000095.1 coordinate 23,874, forward strand.
CCCCGACAAGGGCAGATACGGTTCGTTCATGCCCGACTATCTCGATGACCTGCGTCTCGGCCACGTCCTCGCCGACGCCGCCGACGCCGCGACGATGGGCCGGTTCAAGGCCCTCGACCTGAAGGTCGAGACCAAGCCGGACATGACCCCGGTGAGCGAGGCGGACAAGGCCGCCGAGGAACTCATCCGCGGCCAGCTCCAGCGGGCGAGGCCACGCGACGCGATCCTCGGCGAGGAGTACGGCATCGAGGGCACCGGCCCACGCCGCTGGGTCATCGACCCGATCGACGGCACCAAGAACTACGTACGCGGCGTCCCCGTCTGGGCCACCCTGATCTCCCTGATGGAGGCGGGCGAGGGCGGCTACCAGCCGGTCGTCGGCGTGGTCTCCGCCCCCGCCCTGGGCCGCCGCTGGTGGGCTGCGAAGGGCCACGGCGCCTTCTCCGGCCGCAGCCTCTCCTCCGCGACCCGCCTCCAGGTCTCCCGGGTCTCGCGCATGGCCGACGCCTCGTTCGCGTACTCGTCGCTGAGCGGCTGGGAGGACCAGGGCCGCCTGGACGGCTTCCTCGACCTCACGAAGGCCGTCTGGCGCACCCGCGGATACGGCGACTTCTGGCCGTACATGATGGTCGCCGAGGGCTCGGTGGACATCTGCGCGGAGCCCGAGCTGTCGCTGTGGGACATGGCGGCGAACGCGATCGTGGTGACCGAGGCGGGCGGCTCCTTCACCGGCCTGGACGGCCGCCCGGGCCCGCACAGCGGCAACGCGGCGGCGTCGAACGGCATCCTCCACGACGAGCTGCTGGGATACCTGAACCAGCGGTACTGACGAGCCGGACGGCGCTTGTGTGATTCATGGGCGCCCCTGAACTCACTGCACGCGCCCCCTTGTTGACTCTCCCTTTAACTGCGACCCTGAGAGTCCCCCCACTTGTGAACTTGTGAATCGCTTCTCTTGGCGCTTCCGCCGGATTCTGCGCTTCACCAAGGAGGTGGCTCCAGCCCATGCTCGTCCGCGACGCCATGAGCACGGTGGTCCTCACCATCGGCCCGGCACACACCCTCCGTCAGGCGGCCCGCCTGATGTCCGCGCGCCGCGTCGGCGCGGCCGTGGTCCTCGACGAGGACTCCTGCGGCCTCGGGATCCTCACCGAGCGCGACATCCTCAACTCTCTCGCCCTCGGCCAGAACCCTGACACGGAGACGGCCGGCACCCACACCACCACCGACGTCGTCTTCGCCGCCCCCGCCTGGACCCTGGAGGAGGCCGCGACGGCGATGTCGCACGGCGGCTTCCGCCACCTGATCGTGCTCGACGCGACGGGCCCCGTCGGCATCGTCTCGGTCCGCGACATCATCCGCTGCTGGGCGCCGACGCGACAGCACGTACCGGCGTAAACCCTCCGCACCCGAAAGCCGCCCGCCCGCACCCGGACATGCCGACGGGCCGGACCCCTCGTCGAGAATCGACAGAAGATCCGGCCCGCCGCCTACGACAAGCGTTCCAGTGCCGGCAATCAGCCGCGCAGCGCCTGGACCGCGGCTTCCAGCCGCTTGCCGAAGTCGCCGTCCGCCCGGCGGAAGTTGTTGACCGCGCGCTCGGCGATGTCGTCACGGGAGACCTTGGCGATGAAGCCCGCCAGGTTGTCGATCAGACGGCCCTTCTCGTCCTCGGACATCAGCCGGTAGAGGCTGCCCGCCTGCACGAAGTCGTTGTCCTCGGAGTGGACCGGGGCCGCGGTGTCACCGGTGTGGCCGCTCACCGCGACCGGCTGCCACAGCGGCCTGTCCGTCTGGAAAGGACCGCCGAAGCTGTTCGGCTCGTAGTTCTTCGCGCCCTTGTGGCGGCCGTCGTAGAGGAACCCGTCACGGGAGTTCGTACGCGCCTCGGTGGCGTGCGGGCGGTTCACCGGCAGGTGGTCGGCGTTGATTCCCACGCGGTAGCGGTGGGCGTCGCCGTACGCGAAGAGCCGCCCCTGAAGCATCTTGTCGGGCGACGGCCCAATGCCCGGCACGAAGTGAGCGGGCGAGAAGATGGACTGCTCGACCTCGGCGAAGACATTCTCCGGGTTGCGGTTGAGCTCCAGCTTGCCGATCTCGATCGGCGGGTAGTCCTCGTGCGGCCACACCTTGGTGAGGTCGAACGGATTGAAGCGGTACGTGGCCGCCTCGGCCGCCGGCATGATCTGCACCTGCACGGTCCAGGAGGGGAAGTCCCCACGCTCGATGGCCTCGCGCAGGTCACGCTGATGGGAGTCGGGATCCTCACCGGCGAGCTTCGCGGCCTCTTGCGAGGTCAGGTTCTTGATGCCCTGGTCGGTCTTGAAGTGGTACTTGACCCAGAAGACCTCGCCGACCTCGTTGTTCCACTGGTACGTGTGCGAGCCGTACCCGTTGAGATGCCGGTACGACGCGGGGATGCCCCGATCTCCGAAGAGCCAGGTCACCTGGTGGGTGCTCTCCGGGCTGAGCCCCCAGAAATCCCATACGTTGTCGGCTTCCTGCGACCCGGTGTACGGGTCCCGCTTCTGCGTGTGAATGAAGTCGGGGAACTTGATGGCGTCCTTGATGAAGAACACCGGGGTGTTGTTGCCGACGAGGTCGTAGTTGCCCTCTTCGGTGTAGAACTTCAGCGCCCAGCCGCGGGGGTCGCGAACGGCGTCGGCGGAGCCGAGGTTGCCGGCGACGGTCGAGAACCGCAGGAAGGTCTCGGTCTGCTTGCCGACCTCGGAGAGGAACTTTGCACGGGTCCACTGCGAGACATCGCGGGTCAGCGTGAACGTGCCGTACGCCCCGGCGCCGCGCGCATGCACGACACGCTCCGGGATGCGCTCACGGTTGAAGTGCGCGAGCTTCTCGAGCAGCAACTGGTCCTGAACGAGGACGGGCCCGCCGACGCCCGCGGTCTCGCTGTTCTGATTGTCGGCCACCGGCGCGCCGGCCTCCGTCGTAAGCGGTCCCTGCGTCACGTGCGCCTCCTGCGTCATTCCTGCAAGTCCTGTCCCTTGGCCAATGCCGTACTCGATCCTACATTGGACAAAGTCTAAGTCAAGCAGAGCTCCAAAGTCACACCTATTCGGGATCTGGTCCACGTGCTGTTACGCTGACCTGTATGAGTGACCTGTTGGAACGGCTGCGCGGACGCGGATGGCGGATGACCGCGCAGCGGCGTGTCGTGGCCGAGGTCCTCGACGGCGATCACGTTCATCTGACGGCCGACGAGGTGCATGCGCGGGCCGTGGCCAAGCTGCCCGAGATCTCCCGGGCGACCGTCTACAACACGTTGGGTGAGCTGGTCTCACTCGGCGAGGTGCTGGAAGTCGCCACGGACAAGCGCGCCAAGCGCTACGACCCGAACGCGCACCGTCCGCACCACCACCTGGTCTGCGCCCGCTGCGGCGCGATCCGCGACGTCCACCCCAGCGGCAACCCGCTCGCCGACCTCCCGGCCTCGGAGCGCTTCGGCTTCTCAGTCTCGGACGTCGAGGTGACCTACCGGGGCGTCTGCCCGAACTGCGCGGCGTAAAGAGTCTGACACGAAGGCCCCGACACCAGAAGGTGCCGGGGCCTTCGTGCACCTGCGCGCAGATGTCGGCGACATCGTCGTCCTCGCGCCGACCGCCGCACTCTGTATATACACCGAAGGCCCGGAACCATTGATCGGTTCCGGGCCTTTGGCCTGAGTAGCGGGGACAGGATTTGAACCTGCGACCTCTGGGTTATGAGCCCAGCGAGCTACCGAGCTGCTCCACCCCGCGTCGGTGAACTGAACAGTACGTCAACCGATCGGACCAGCGCAAATCGATATCAGCCCGTCCGGCGTTTGAGGACGAGCACGTCAGCGCGATACGGGGGCCGGGAGCGGAGCCCCAGACACGGGACGGGTAGGGCGGCGGGGGCGAGAACCCTCAAGGCGCCCACGCCGGCCCAGCTCCGTCAAGCGGACAGCTCCTCCCGCAACGCATCCCGCAACCGAGCCGCCCGCTCCGACACCTCCGCCGGCCCAAGAGAGACAGCACGGTCGGCCCACTGCTGCCCTTCGGCAAGCTGCCCCCCGCGCGCATAGACGAGCGCCAGCCGAAGCGCCGCCCGCCCATGCCCCGCGTCAGCCGCCCGAGTCCACCACAGCGCGGCCTCGGGCTCACTCCCCTCCCGGGCAAGCAGCAGCCCAAGATTGAACGCCCCGTTCCGCGAGCCGGCCTCGGCAGCCGCGCGATACCACCGAGCCGCCTCCACCACATCGCCCCGCGCGGCGGCCAGCATCCCGACCCGCACCTGCGCCCGCCGGTGCCCCTGGGACGCCGCCCGCTCGTACCACTCCTCGCACTCGCTCTTCTCCTGCGCGGGCTCGCCCAGCTCATGCGCGGGCGCCGGTGGCCGCCGCGCGTCGAGCACGGCGGCAAGCCGATAAGCGGCCTCCGCGCTGCCGCCCCCCGCTGCGCACCGCAGATGCCGCTCGGCCGCCCGCTCGTCCCCGTCGCGAAGCCGCGCGATGGCGACCTGGAGCGCCGCCTCGGTGTGCCCGGCCGCGGCGGCACGCTCGTACCAGCGCAGCGCTGCCGCGTCGTCCGCCTCGGTTCGACGCCCGGCATGCAGGATCCCGAGATTGAACGCGGCGTCCACGCTTCCGACCTCCGCGGCCTTGGAGAACCAGGGCTCGGCCCCGGCCGCGTCGCCGACCTGGAGCAGCAGGATCGCCAGGGCGTTGGCGGCCTCGCGATGACCGGCGTACGCGGCCCGCCGATACCACTGCTCGGCCTGCGCGGTCCGCCCCTGTTCGGCGCAGAGCAGCCCGAGGTTGTACGCGCCGTTCACATCGCCCGCGTCCATCGCGGCCCGGTACCACCGCTCGGCGGTCTGCGTCTCGCCACGCTCGGCGTGCAGCGCGCCGAGCGCGTTGGCGGCATTGCCGTCACCGTCCTGCGCGGCCCGCAGCCACCACACGGCGGCGCTCTCGGTGTCCCCCGCGTCGCGCAGCAGGAACCCGAGCGCGCAGGCGGCTCGCGCCTCGCCGTCCTTGGCGGACGTCAGATACCAACGCCCGGCCTCTCTGAGGTCGCCGCGCTTCTCCAGGATGGCCCCGAGGTGCAGCGCGGCCCGCCGGTGCCCGCGTGCGGCGGCCTGCCGGTACCACTGCTCTGCCTCCTCGCCCGCCGCACCGATGACACCGTTGTCAGCACCGGCCTCGCCCGAATCCAGGGCCTTGCGATCAAGCGTGCGGGCCAGTCGGTAGGCGGCCTCGCGGTGCCCGCGCTCGGCAGCGGCGCGCATCCACTGCTCGGCGCCGACGTCACCGCGGTGCTCCAGCAGATCGGCGAGCGCGTACGCACCGAGGGCGTGCCCCTGCTCGGCGGACTGGCGCAGCCAGTACTCGGCGGCGGGCTCGTCGCCGCGCTCGCGGTGGTGCCGTCCGAGCGCGTGCGCGGCGGCGGCGGAACCGGCGACGGCGGCGATTCGCCACCACCCGGCGGCCTCGTCGGCGTACCCGCGCTGGTGCAGGAGGACACCCAGGTTGTTGGCGGCGGCGCGGTCACCGGCGGCGGTGGCGGCGCGCAGCTGGGGCTCGGCTCCGTCGAGGTCACCGCGGCGCAGCAGCATGGCCCCGAGGACGCTCATCGCCTCGACGTCGCCGGCTTCGGCGGCGAGCCGCTGACGTGCCTCTTCGGCAGCCTCGCCGGCTTCGTCCCGGCCGGAAGGCTGCGCAAGGTCCGCAGGCTGCACAAAATCGGCAGGCTGCGCAAACCGCCCTGTATCCAACAGAGTTGCCTTGTCCCCCATAACGTCCATCGTCGCACCACCTGCAACCTGGGTACACCTGGTATACCGCAGCCAGTGAGGTCACTTCAGCGTTTTGTCGACATGCCCACAGAGAGACAAGTGAAACACAGATCCCCCAACTCCCCCCTCATGCGGCAGCACTTCGCACGAGTCACCAGGTCATCACGGGGGCCCGGCGTGGCGTGACACACGTCGAAGGCCCGGATCCATGATCAGGATCCGGGCCTTCGACTTTCAGTAGCGGGGACAGGATTTGAACCTGCGACCTCTGGGTTATGAGCCCAGCGAGCTACCGAGCTGCTCC
>NZ_JBEZKJ010000096.1:0-29862 GCF_040651675.1 Streptomyces sp. NPDC048415
GCTCCAGGCGGGCCCACTGCGCATCCGTCAGATCTCCACGTGCCACAACGCAAGATCATCCCACCTCAAGATCCACTTTCGACACACGCCCTAGCCGTCCTTCTTGTCGTAGACGGTCACGAGTCCGTTGTCGGACTGGTAGCAGGAGGTGCACGCGGACGCGATCACCCTGCCCTCACCCTGGTGGGGCCGAGCAGGCCGCCGGAGAAGTCGGTGTAGACGTCCGCCGCGTCGAGGATGTGTCGTTGCGCTTGTCGGCCGGTCACCTTCGTGACGTGCTGGGCGGCCTTCTCTTCTCGATGGGCGTACCGGACTTGGCTACGCAGGCCTTGAACTGGTCGGTCTGGGTTGGTGGAGTTGTCGGAACCGCTGCCGGCCGCGGCGGCAATCCTGACTGGCCCTGGTTACTGGAGTGATCGAAGCCGCCCGGTGATCCGGTCAGGGCGTTGGCAGACGGCGCGTCGGGGCAGGATCGGGATCGATTGCTGAAGGGTCTGGCCGATCCGGCCGTCACCGGTGATCCTGCGAGCGTCGGGTGGTGCGCGATCGGGCTTGCGGTCGCGGGGCGCTATGCCGAGTCCCTCCGGTTCTGCGTCTGCTGGTGGAGCGCGATCCAAGCGTGGTCCGTGTCCGGTTGAATCTGGCCGCCTGCCCGATGAGCGCGGAACGTAGGGACGAATGCGTCCATGAAATGGACCAGTGTGCCCGGCGGCTCTTCGAGGCGCCCTGAGTGCAGCGGGCAGGGGCGACCATATGCCTCGCCGGGGGTCCCATATCGCGGGCAGTCAACTCCGGGATTCCGCGGGCCGACAGCGCCAGCCGCAGGGCAGCCGCGAGACGGACGGTGTCTTCCAGGAAGCCGAAACCGGTGCCCCCGGATCGCCCGCGAGTAGTCGTCGACTGTTCGGTGCCGATGCGGTCGGCGAGGGCGGTCAAGGTGCGGGCGGTGGCGTTGATAGCCATGTAGCCACGGTCCCGGCCGTGGCGGCTGCGGCCCTCCAGCGGACAGTCACGCTATACCGCTTGGGTACATGACGACGACTCACGACGGCAGTGGCAGTGACGACACTCAAGTGGCCGAAGGGCCGGCTGCGGAGCACGAGACATTGTCACTCTGAAGATGAGGGAGACACCCCTCGCTGCGGGCGGCCGCGCCCCCGCTCTCGCAGCATTTCTCCGCTCATGCAGGCCCCAGCAGTTGCATCCCGGCAGCCAGTCGACAGACAACAGCCTGAACGCGCGCAGGATCATGGCCGGATGATGAGGGTACGATCCGCCCTCAGCACACAAGTCACCGGAAGTCGGAAGCAGGAACTCTCATGTCCCAAGTCCAGCCCGAGCCCGAGACCACAGAACTGAAGTCCCAGTACGCCACCCAATTGGCTACGGACCTTGAGCGCAACACCAAGGAGCAGGAACGCATCGGGGCCGAAGTAGCCGCGCTTGAGCAGCAGCTTCGCGCCCTGCGGCACGACCAGACTCTGCTGGTGAGCATGCAGCAGGCTCTGGACGTCGAGAGCACGGTAGCCATCCCTCGCTCAAAGGAAAGCATCCCGACCGCTCCCTCGGTGCCGCGACAAGCTTCCTCCGAGCCCAGGCCGACCCAGCAGAAGAACGCCGCCGCAACGAAGCCCAAGAAGACGGCTGCCAAGAAGTCCGAAACGAAGGCAACCACGACCGCGGCGAAGCCCACCCTCGTCGAGCTCATCCACAACCACCTCAGCCAGCAGTCCGGACCGCGCTCCGCTGCGGAAATCTCTGCCGCGCTCACCCAGGCCCATCCCGACCGCACCATCAAGACCACCGTCGTACGCACCACGGTGGAAGGGCTCGTCGCCAAGGGCCGCGTCCACCGCACCAAGCAGGGCACGTCCGTCTACTACACGGCGTCCGAGACCGAGCCGGCCAGCAGCCCGACGGAGCAGAACGAGGACGCGGTCACCGCCTGACCGGGGTGCCGCCCGGCCCGAGTGGAGTGAGCTGGTGCTGCGCCGTCGTCCCGCAGGAAACGGGGCGACCTCTTCCCCTTGGACCGTCAGCGCTCAGCGAACCGCGCGCAGTTCGGCGGCCTGTGATGAGGACTTGAAGATCGCCTCTCCTGCTCACCCTCCCCGCTTGGTTGCACGCTTGACGAAGGGGCCGGACTCGTCGGCCAGTTGAAGGAGGGTGCGGTGTTGGTACCGTATTTCGGGTGATGTGTGCCGACCGGCTTCCCGGCTGCTGATGAGTGGGCGCGGTCTGCCCGTCGCGATCGTCCGCGCGTGTCTGCGCGACGGCCAAGGCGGCAGTCCCACCGCGGTGCTGGATGAGGCGCCGTTGAGTGACGACGAGCACCGTCGTGTGCCGGTTCTGATGGGAACGTCGCATGCCGTCTTCGTCTCGGCGCACGACGGCCGGCCCAGCGCTCCCGCGGTTTCCCTTCGCTTCTTCACTGCCGAGGGAGAACTGCCTGCGTGCGGCCATGGGACGGTTGCCGCTCTTGCCTTCCTGGCCGGGCGTGCCGGGGGCGAGGAGTACCGGGCCACCCTCCATACGGCGGGGCGTGTCTTCCCCGGTTGGTCGGTACGGAAGGAGACGCACGTCAACGCCGCCTTCGACGCCGGTCCCGTCGACCTGCGCGAGCCCACTGCGACCGAGTGCGGCCTTGTCCTGCCCGCACTCGGCGTCACCTCGGAGACGCTCGCTCCCGGTACCCGCGTCGCCTCGGTGGGGCGGTCGCGGTTGCTGGTTCCCGTTGCTACGCGGGCCGCGCTCGCCGCCCTCAGCCCGGACTTCGCAAGGCTCCGTGCCGCCTGTGACCGTCTCGGATTCCTGGGCTGCTATGTCTACTCCGTACCGACGCCCACCGGCCGCGTCGCGGCTCGCATGTTCGCCCCGTCGATCGGTGTCGCGGAAGACATCGCCAACGCCAACAGCACGGCCTGTCTTGCTGCTCACCTGGCCGGTCAGGGCGTCACCGAGATCGCCGTCGGCATGGGCGACTCCCTCGGCAGTCCCTCCACGATCAACGCCACCGCACAGCCCAGCCCGTCGGGTCCGCTGGTCCACCTGGGCGGCGCCGCGGAGGTCATGTGCAGCGTCCGCTTGCCATAGCCGACCCAAAGCTCATCAGCGGCCGCGGGCGACTCGAAAAGCCGGTCTCCGGCGAATGGGAGCGAAAGAGACAGGTCCGGGCAGCCCCCGCGCAGGGGATGCAGCGGTATGCGGGCTCCTGTTCGACAGGCTTGGCCGGGTCCGGTGCCACGGATCGCCGCTGACACCGCGGTGGCGTCGAGGAGTTGTACTGCGGCGTGGTGGTCTAGGAGATCTCTTTGGCGAGCCGGTGCGGCGGGGCTGCTCCGGCCATCGCGTTGAATGCGACGGCGTCCACGCGCAGGCAGGCGCCTGCGACGGCGCCCTGCCGCCGATAGCGGCCTGGTCCGGGCAGCCGGACACGCTTGCCCGAACGGCCACGCCGCGGCCGGAGGGGCATTACGTTGCCTCTCATGTATGCCACGCAAGTCTCACGACGTGTGAAGGCGGCCCCCGCAGCCGTCTATCAGGCGCTCATCGACCCAGCCGCGGTGGCGGCATGGCGAGTGCCCGCCGGGATGACCAGCCATGTCCACGCATTCGACCCTCGCGAAGGCGGCACGTTCCGCGTCTCGCTCACCTACGACAACGCAGCCGGCTCAGGAAAGTCGGACGCCCACACGGACACGTACCACGGCCACTTCGCGCGGCTCGTTCCCCACCAACTGGTGGTTGAGGTGTTCGAGTTCGAGACGTCCGACGATGCGCTGCGCGGCACGATGACGATGACGACGTCACTCACGCAGGTGGACGACGCAACCGAGGTCATGATCGTGCACGAAGGTATTCCCGATCACGTGCCCCGCCGGGACAACGAGTTGGGTACGCGCATGGCCCTGGACAACCTCGCCCGCCTGGTCGAGAAGAACTGATCACTCACCGGCGGCTATCACCACCCGGCTCCGCCGAACCAACGCACATTGCGGCCGCACGCGGGGACGTCTGCAGCCAAGTTCCATCAACGACCGGTTCGAGGCATACCGCGACGCCCCAGGGCTCCCAAAAAGTCTAGTTCCGCACTCAACACATTCTTACGTCACGCATCTGACCGAGGAGGGGGTCGACCGGCGCCGCACGCTCGACCGCTGTCGAGCACGATCGAAACGGCAGCCCGTCCACGACCTCACAGTCTCGCGAGGAGGCCGTCGAGCGGGGGCGGTGTCCGGTTCGGTGCGAGGGCCTCGACAAGAAGACGACCGTAGCGGATCTTGCGGCCCTTCTTCGTGCCGAGGAAGCGCCGCATCTGCTGATGCCGGGGCCGGCCGTGCTGTGCGGGCTGGCGCTGGAAGGTCTGCCAGGCGCGGAAGTCGCCCTCGGCGCGGAGGACCTCCTCGACTCCTGCCGTGCCGAGCGCGCGGATGAGTTCGTCCTCCAGATCCGCAGCGCATACGTAGATGTCCTGGAGCGGCGCCTGTGCCCGCGTCAGGCCGCGCTCGTAGAAGCCCTGTTCGCTTTCGTCGCAGAGTCCTGTCAGGCGCAGACCGAGGCCGGACGGCCCGAGGAGGCCGGCATAGCGGCCGACGCTCATCGCCCCGCCCATCGGCACGACACACACTCCCTCGGCGGCGAGGTCCCGACCACGCCGGGCGGCCAGCGCCTCGACGGCCGCGAGATCGCTCAGCCCTTCCAGGAGCACCGCGGTCCGCGCCCCCAGGCTTTCCGCCAGATCCCGCGCAGGCCCGTCGGGGCCGCCCGTCGCCCAGCTGGTGACCGCATCCTGGAACGCCCTCATGTCCGCCATGGGGCGAGTCTGCACGGCCACCGGTGGCACGGCACGGGATTATTCGACGGCCTCGGGAGCTGCGACGGTCCTCAGGCCCCGGCCGCCGCGGGCCTGCGCAGCTCGCAGCGGTCCTTGCCGTCCCACCGCTGCCAATCGTCGAGGCCGAACAGAACGCCCGAACCCTCGCACGGCGACACCAGGGCCATCCCTGACCAGCGGAACTCAGCGACTTCATCCAAAAAGACAACAGCTTCCAACAGTCGTCGTCCTGCTCGCCGCGCAGATCGAGGCCCACTTCAACCAAGCTTGCTGCCAGCTCACCCAACACCTCCCACGACCGCGTGATCGAAAGATGTGTCGGTCGAACTCCAGGTCTACGAAGATCCGAAAGCCTTCCTGACCTGCAACCACGACACGTTCACCGCGCTGTGCAACCCGGACCGCGGCCGCGCACGCGACGGCAACCGGGCAACCCCCGACCACTCCCGCTGCCAGCCCGCGTGCACGAACATCAGCCGCACCGACAGCCAGATCGACGACGCCCTGCGCAGCGAGGCCGCCCGGATCGACGCCGACGCCGAAGCCGGTCTCGACCCCTACCCCATCGCGGCCCGCGAGCAGCAGCGCAACGTCCACCTCACCGAGATCAACCGACGCCACGAAGCACAGCCCCCGACCCCCAGGAACCGCGATGACGGCCCCAGCCCCCGACGCCAGCCCACACCGCGCGGCGGACCTCGCCCTACAGCTTTACCGTCATCCCGTCATCCCGTCCCCGGGCCCGGGGACGGGATGACGGGAATGAGCGCGATGACTGATCTGGCGTGGGTACCGCAGTCCTGCACGCTGCCGAGGAGCGGCCGCTGCGGGTGGCGGAGTGGGACGCGCTGTTCGCGAAGTGGCTGATCGGGGTGGCCCAGCCGCAGCCGCTGACGCTGGGGCTGGGGCTGGGGCTGGGGCTGGGGCTGGAAGACGGTCCGGGCGGGACTGATCAGGCTCGCGACCTGGCCGAGCGCGAGGGCGGGTGCTGCTCGTTCTTCACCTTCGCCGTCGCCCCCGGCGAGAACGGGATCCGTCTGGGCATCTCGGTGGACCACGTGCACGAGCCGGTTCTGGACGCCCTGGCGCGATGAGTGCGGGCCTGCGCAGCGGGCAGGTCGCCGAGGCCGCCGGTGAACGTCCAGATCGTGCGCTACTACGAGCGCCGCGGTCTGCTCGTCGTGATCCGCACCTCGTCCTCGACGGACACCCAGTAGTACGCCCTACTTCGGTGCCTGGAAGCCGCCGATCTTCTGCTCGAGCAGTTCGGCCAGCCGCAGCGGGGTGCGGTCCTCGAACATCGGACCGATCAGCTGCACGCCCACCGGCAGGCCCTCGGGGGACCGACCCGCGGGTATGGCGGTCGCGGGTAGGCCGGGCATGGTGGCCAGGCCGGCCCAGACGAGCTGGTCGAGGTACGGGTACTCGACGCCGTCGATGTCGATGCGCCGTTCCAACAGATTGGGGTTGTGGTCGTGCGGGAACGCGGGCGTCGGCGTGATCGGGCACACCACGGCGTCGAACTCGGCGAAGAGCTGCCGCCAGCCGTGGCGGTGGAGTTCGCGACGGTTGTTCGCCTCGATCCAGTCGCGGTGGCTGAACACCATGGCGCGCAGCCGCGCAGCGTCCAGGCTCTGGTCGTCTGCGCTCAGTCCGGCGGCGCGGGTCTGCAGCTGTTCGTGCGATTCGATGGGAAAACGTGCTATGGAGCTCGAGATCAGCAATTGCGTGTAGAGCGTCGCGGCCTCGGTCAGGTCGGGCAGCAGCGGACTGTGCCGTTCGACGCGGGCGCCGCCGTCGACAAGCGCGTCGGCCACCCGGTTCACGCCCGCCCGCACGGCGGACCCGGTCGGAATGAGCGGATGATTGTCGAGGACCAACACCCGGAAGTCGCGGAGCCGCTCGTGGCGCGCGGGCGGCAGCGTCAAGTCGTACGCGACGCCGAGCGTCAGCGGGTCCGGTCCGGCCATGACGTCGAGCAGGAGCGTGAGGTCGCGGGCGGTGCGCGCCATCGGACCGACGACGGCGAGGTCAAGGTCGGCCGGCAATGCCGGCGCGGGCGGCGGGACCATACCGCGGTTCGCCGCCAGCCCCAGTGTCGGCTTGTGTGCGTAGACACCGCAGAAATGCGCGGGGGTGCGCAACGAACCGCCGATGTCGGAACCGATGGACAGTGCGCCGAACCCGCACGCCAGGGCCGCCGCCGACCCGCCGGAGGACCCGCCCGCCGTGCGACCGTGATCCCACGGGTTATTGGTGGTGCCGTAGATCTCGTTGAAGCTCTGTATATCTTGCAGCCCCAACGGCACATTGGTCTTACCGAGCACCACCGCGCCTGCGGCCTTGAGCCGCGACACCTGTACCGCGTCCTCGGCCGGCATGTAGTTCCGGTGTAGCGGCATGCCCCAGGTCGTGGGCAGCCCGGCGATGTTGTAGGACTCTTTGACCGTCACCGGAATGCCGAGCAGCGGCCGGTCCTCACCGCGGGCGCGCGCCTGGTCGGCACCGCGCGCGGCGGCCCGCGCGCGGTCGAAGTCCGGCACACAGATCGCGTTGATCGTCTTGTCGTCCCGCTCGATACGGGCGATCGCCTCGTCGGTCAATTCCGCCGAGGTCACTTCACCGGCACGCAAGGCAGCCGCGAGTTTTTCGGCCGTCTGAAATTTCCACTCCATGAATCCGACCGTACCGACCTCTGGAACAGGTCATGAAATGCCGCGTCGCACAACGGGGTGGATGTCTCAATACTCATCATGTTCCTTCCGGCCACAGACAATTCGCCCGACCGTTGGCGCTGGCGATGGCGACGCGCGGCGGGATCGGTGTCGGCCTGGGAGTTCAGAAGACCTTCATCGGACACCCGCACGTACTTCGCGAGGCTGCGAACCGACGTACGCCCGGACAGTTTCATCAGCACCGGCGTGGCCAAGTCCGTGAGTGACAGGACGTCTTGGATGGCTCTCATCGGCGACGAGCTCCTCGCTCTGCTAGCGTCGTCGACCAAGCGGCAACACGAAGAAACCGTCCGCAGAAGCGGTGGGCACCGTGGTGGCGAAGCTGTTGACATCCATCGGCCAGTGGCACTCGGTCTCGGGGCCGTTGGCTTTGAAAGCGCGGGATGTCGGCGATCTGCACGTCCGTCATCGACACCCCGTCGGCCATGTCCTGGCAAGCCGTCGCGGAATGTGTGTCTGACGAATGATCTCTGGAAAGCTTTGTGTCCAAGGCCGTAGGAGAGTCATGGGGATTGAGCTTGAACTGCACTCGGGGCGGCCCGCGCGCGGAAGGTCGTCCCCGAACACCTTGCTGCGAGGGTCCTACCAGCACGGTGAAGCGTTGGCGCGGGCGCTGAGCACGCTCGATCGGCACGGCTCGGGCAAGCTCGGCTGGGTAGACCCTTACGGCGACACGTTGTTCAACGAGCAGGAGGCCCGCGTCGCCCTCCAGGAAGTCACCGCCCTGGCACAACGGTGCGCTGACGAGCGTCAGAAGAATGCCCTGCTTGACCTTGCCGAGCTGCTTGAGGCGTGCGCCGCAACGCCGGGCAGCCACCTGTGGTTCATGGGCGACTAGCCGTGCCCGGTCATTGATCTCGGCGCACCCGCTGCAGGGCGCAGCGAGCTGTTGTCGTGCGTGCCCTGGGGACGTCAGTGGTCGAGTCGTACGTCGTGATCTTGGGCGTAACGGGCCGCGTACCAACTCGAATCGATGTCGGGGTTGCGCAGCACTGCCCAGAACAGGTCGTCCGGCGCGGGCGGAACGGGTGGGCCACCGAGGTCTGCGAGCAGTTCGTCGCGCCAGTTGACGCTCAGGTGGCTGCGTGAGCTGGCGATCTTTTCCACCGCCCGGTGCGGCAACCCGCCCACCGCGATCACCATGTTCTCCGCCGCCCATCTCCGGTAGTGGTCCCGGCGCGCCGTCGCCTGGGCGATCACGGCGCGCAACCTCAGACCCAGCGGGCTGTCCTGGCCTATCCGGACAGCCTCGCCCCGCTCCACCGCGTCCAGGGCGGCCGTGACCTCGGAGTACGTGGCCAGCCCAGTCTCGACGGCCAGCCTGCGCATCTGCTTCAACGCCGCCTCGGCCACCCGCTCCCGGGGCAGTGTGGCGACCAGCGCGCCGAGTTCCCGCAGTCCGTGCAGATAGACCGCTCTCAGCGGTTCTGGCGGGCCTGAGGGCAGATCCAGCGGCGGTACCTCCGCTGCAGCCCGGGGAAGCGGATCGCCGGCGCTGCCCCAGTCCGGCCTGGGATCGCCCACCGCCTCCCAGATCAGCCGGCCGTTGAACGTCACCGGGGTCGCGCCATTGCCCGGGACCGCCCGACCGCTCTCCAGCCTGTCCGCCACATCTGCCAGATAGGCACCCAGCGACTCGGCGTGCCCGAAGCTGGTGCCGGTCTCATCGAAGAACCGCCCGACCGCCCCGTACGAGCCGACCCCGGGGCGGCAGTCGATCGTCAGGCCATCAGCGGTGACGTCGTAGGAACCGAACTTGAGGTAGTCGTGATGCCAGTAGTAGTCGAAGCCGCCGTCGCCCTCCTCACCCCACTCCTCCTCCAGGTCGGCGGCGATACCCCGCAGGAACCGTGCCGCTTCGACGATCTCCCGCACGTTGAGCAGTCGGTCGTGCGTCGTGAACTGGAACGCCTCCGCGCCCTGCCCCCCGTTGTGCCGGCGCAGTGACGCGACCAGATCGGGGTGGAAGGCGACGTCCAACTCCTCCTCTGCTGCCCGTATCTCCTCAGCCGCCGCAGGCGGGCCGAGCGAGGCGAGGGTGCGCGGCGCGTGCTCCCGCAGCCATCCATCGATGCGGTCCCAGGAGTTCTCGACCAGGTCGGTTGTCATACGGCCGACCCTAGACGCGGGCACTGACAGCGCGGCGGCGTTCCGCCACTGGCCGCCGCAATCGACGCCGTCCGTGACGCGGTGCGGGGTCTCCATGTCCGCTGCGGTGCGGATGGTGGCGTCGACGGCACGCAGTTCGTGACCGAGTGCGGCGATGGCCGCCCGTTGGTGTTCCGGTTGCTGTCCTGTTGGTTGTTCGAGGCGGGCGCTCGTCGCGGCGTGGTGACTCAGGGGTGAGTTCCTCGGGTTCCTCGGCGTACCGGCCGCGTGCGGCGGTCCGGCAGCAAAGTCATCTGGCGGTCGAGGACGCGGGGATGTCGCGTACGAAGACGGGCTTGAGGTGCTTTTCCGGCAGCGCGTCGGGCAGTTGCTCCCAGTCGATGACGTGGGAGACGATGCGTTCGGGGGCGACCTGCCCGGAGCGGGCGAGGTCGAGGGCGTCGGGGATGTGGTTGCGTACGTTGTCGCGGGCGATGCGCAGGGTGACGCCGGTGAGGTACATGTCGAGAAGGGGCAGCTCGCCGGGCCGGAAGTGGTTGCCGGCGGATTCGCAGAACCCCTCCGGGGCAAGGCACTTCAGGGCGAGGGCGAGCTGGTCGACGCGGCCGGTGGCCTCGACGGCCAGGTCGAAGCCGTGCGGGATGGGCTCGATCGCCTCGGCGGTGCGGGCGCCGTAGCTCTCGGCGATCGTGCGGTGTTCCGGGTCGGGGTCGACGTACAGCACGTCGCCGGCGCCCAGTGCCCGGGCGATATCGCACACGTACAGGCCGATGCTGCCGCGCGCGACGACGAGGACGCGGGCTCCGGGACGGGCCTTGAGGTGCGGGGCGACCAGTCGCCACGACAGGGACCAGTTGTCGCTGGCCGAGGCCATGGCTACCGGGTCCAGGCCGGACGGCAGCGGCACCAGCATGGCGTCCGCCCAGGGCGCGCGGACCAGGTCGGAGAAGAGCCCGCCCCATGCACCGCCGATCGGTGCGCCGTACATCGCCATGTGTGGCACCGACGTGCAGTGTGCGGTCAGCTCGGCCCGGCAGTGCTCGCAGGTGCCACAGTTGATGGACCAGGGGACGACGACCAGGTCGCCGGGTGCCACGCCGGTCACCGCGTCGCCGACGTCGATGACCCGGGCCACGCACTCGTGGCCGAGCGCGAACGGCGGGTCGATGAAGCCGTGCCCGGCAAGGATCATGGAGTCCACGTCGCAGGACGTCGCGGCGACCGGCGCGACGAGCGCGTCCTGCCCGGACTGGAGCTTCGGGTCGGGCGCCTCGCGCCACTCGAGGGTGTTCCGTGCGACGTAGGTCAGCTCACGCATCCGTCTTCCCTCCCTTCTGAGCGAGGGCGGCCAGGTCGGCGTACCAGAAGACGGAACCGCCCGCGCCCCAGGTGCCGTCGGGCTGCTCGTGGACGAGCACCCACACGCGCAGGGCGTCGTCCTGCGCAAGCCCGGCCGCCGTCAGTACGGTCTTGGTCGCGTCCTGGACCAGCCCCGCCTTCCGGCGCTCGGACAGCGCGCCCTGCGGCACGGTGACCTCCACCAGGAAGCGCGGTGCGTCGTCCTCCGCGGTGGTCTGCGCCCCCTCGGGAAGCTCGGTCAGGTAGCTCCACGCCTGGGCGCGGAAGAAGGCAGTATCCGGGGCGCCTTCCCAGCGCAGCAGCACGGCGGCGAGGTCGCGCTGAATGGTCGTGCGGCCCTCTTCGGTCAGGGAACCGGTCGGCACGGTCAGCCGGATCATCGGCATGGCAGCTCCTCACTTTCGCACGACGACGTCTCGTTATGACGATCGTTATAGGCGGGGATCACGCTAGACTATGACGGTCGTTATAGCCAGCGGGGAGTGTGCACGTGACCAGGACCAGTCCGCAGGCGCGCGAACGGATCGTGGCCGGGGCCGCCGACATGATCAGTCGGCGCGGTCTGAGCGCCACGAGCATCCGTGAGATGGCCAAGCACGCCAATGCGCCGCTCGGCTCCACGTACCACTACTTTCCCGAGGGCAAGCAGCAACTGGCCACGGAGGCGGTCCGTTACGCCGGCGAGATGACGGCCCGAATTCTGCGTACGGAACTCCAGGCGGGTCCGGTCGCGGGGCTCAAGGCGTACCTCGGCCTGTGGCGCAAGATCGTCGTCAACACCGACTTCCACGCCGGCTGCCCCGTTCTGGCCGTCTCCATCGAAGAACCCCCGACCGACGAAATCCCGGCCGCCCTGGCGGCCGCGGCGGAGGTCTTCGACACATGGGAGAACCTGCTCGCCGCCTCACTGCGCGAGCACGGCGCCGAACCCGACCAGGCCGCACAACTGGCGACACTCGTCGTCGCGGCGGTCGAGGGAACCGTGGCCATGTGCCGCGCCAAGCGCAGCACCCAGCCCCTCGACCACACCTCCGAGCAGCTCGAGACCCTCATCAGCCGCACGATCACGAGTTGAGCGGGCCGGCGGCGGCGCCGCGGGCGCCAA
Organism: Streptomyces sp. NPDC048415; assembly: GCF_040651675.1. NCBI lineage: Bacteria > Bacillati > Actinomycetota > Actinomycetes > Kitasatosporales > Streptomycetaceae > Streptomyces > Streptomyces sp. NPDC048415. The sequence goes on from NZ_JBEZKJ010000096.1 coordinate 12,143, forward strand.
GCCGACCAGCCAGCGGCCCGGAGCGCTCAGCCGACCACACGGCGGCCCGGAGCGCTCAGCCCACCGCACAGCGGCCCGGGACGGCCAAGGGCGATTGTCACGCCGGCGCTCAGGCGGCCTCGCCCTGCGCATTGCGCGGGCCGGGCACCGTCGCGGGGGCCAGGTCCAGGCTCGGGCGGCTGTTCATGTCCAGCTCGAACCTGGGGTGTCGCTCGGCTCGCTGCCGCCGGCCCGGCAGGACTGCGCCATTTTCATCGAGCCGGTCACCTTTCTGCTGATGGCACTCGGCCGCCGCGGCCACCCGAGCGCCATCGCCCAGGGCCGCATCCTCGTCCGGGGCCGCAAGCCCAGGCGCGCACACGCTTCCCGGCTCTCTTCACGGCGCCCTGGACTCAGCCGGGCGGCGGTGGTCCAGGACATCTCATCCCGTGCCCTGGCAATTCTCATACGAGCCGCGGCATGACACTGCTTCCCGCCGACCGTTGCACCGGCCGGGCGATACTCGCGCACATCGACGCAGCACCGGCCGCGTCATACACGAGCCGCTCCTCGTCCGCCGACCGCCGTGCGGCAGGATGAGGCCATGAGCGTAGTCAAGATCAACGTACTGGCCGTGCCCGCCGAACAGCGGGAGACACTGGAGAAGCGCTTCGCCTCTCGTGCCCATGCCGTGGAGAACTCCGACGGGTTCGAATGGTTCGAACTCCTCCGCCCCGTCGAAGGCACCGACAACTATCTCGTCTACACCCGGTGGCGTGACGAGGACTCCTTCCAAGCCTGGATGGAAGGCCCCATGAAGGCGGCCCACCAGGGCGGTAGCGCGGAGAGCGGCGAACGTCCCAAGCCGGCGGCGAGCGGGTCCACGCTGTGGTCCTTCGAGGTCGTGCAGCAGGCGGCGCCGACAAGCCCGTAGCCCTGGGCATCGCGGCGATCCCCGTAGTGCGGGTGTGGGTTGCGTGCTCAGCTGCGCCCGGGTGAGGGGACGGCCGGGCCGGCGTTCAGGAGGCCGAGCAGGGTCTCGCGGTGGAGGTCTGCGATCGGGCCGAGGAGGTCGGGGTGGCGCAGCAGTGGCGCCGCGCGGTGGTCGCGAGGGCTGGGAATGGTCAGCCGGCGCGCGTCGCCCACGCCGTCAGCGCCGTGGTGGGTTGCGGCCAGGCAGGCCGCTGCCAGGGCGGCGAGATCGGGATTGGCCAGCAGGCACGCCGCCCAGCTGACGACGATTTCGTCCACCTGGGTACGCCAGGCGTGCGCGGCGCCCGTCAGCGGGTGGGCGTCGGCGCCGGTGACACGGTCCAGCCGGCCGGAACCTCCGGGGCCGAGCAGGTTCAGCAGTTCGGCGTCCAGCGCGGTGGGGTAGCGCAGGGCGGCAGCGATGGTGGCCGCATGCCGCGCCTGGGCCTCGGCCAGGGCATCGTCGAACGGGCCGGTGGCCGGCGGGAAGGCCGAGAGCAGCCAGCGCGTGGAGGCGGTGATGACGGGCGAGAGATCACTGGGCATGGTGGACCGTCCTGTGCAGGTGCCCGCCTGGCGTGTGCGGGATCGGGTCGCGGGCACTCGCGCGCCCCCGGGCGGGGATGCGCATGTGGCTGGCAAAGGTACGGCGGCCGCGTGAGCGGTACCAGGAGCTACGTCACAGCCGCCCGGTTGGGCACGTCGCCGCGTCGGCCGCGGACGGCGACGGCCTCGTTCCCTCGCTTCGATCAGGCCTCTGGTGCAGCCGGTGAGAAGGTCACGCGGGGTGCGCGGTGCTGCGGGGGCGCGGCGGTGGTTCCTGAGCGGCGTCAGCCGATTACAGGGCCCACTGGTACGCCTTGAATCGGCTGCGTACGGCCCCGCCAGAGATGCGGACCATCGGGCTGACGGCAAAGCCCATGGCCAAGTCGTACGAGAACCTGCGGTCGAGGTTGACGGCTGCGCTGATGAGGCGAGGTGTCTGAAGTCCTGGTCGAAGACCCATCGCGTAGCGCTGCCCTGTGGGCACCCATCTCGCCGAAATTGCCTGGAGAAGAAATCCGACTTTTTTCTGGGAGGTGCCATCCCATTCCGCCTCGCACGCGTATCTACTCCAAGTGATGTTTCAGCAGGAGGAATGCAATGGCGATCTTCAGTGATCTCTTTCCTGCCAAACACCGTGACCGCCGGAATGATTCGACGTCGAGGCGCGACGACACCTCGATGAGGAGGCACCACCGCCGCCGTCGTCATTCCAGCTCCGACGATCACAAGTTTGGTCACGACAAGTGAAGGCTGAGCGGACCGGGGATCGGATGACCCGGTCCGCTCCGTCGTCGAGTCACGACGGACCCATGCCATGGTGCGTATCCCGCGGCGTGTTCTGCGGCGTCTGCTGTCGGTGGGCGAGGATGCGGATGCCGTGGTGGCGGCCGCGCCACCGTTGCCCCCGCGCGAGGTGTTCCGGCGTTTTTGGCCCTACACGCGCGGTCGTCGGCGCTGGCTGGTCCCTCTTGTTCTCTTCAGCCTGATCGGACCCGTCGTCGACGCTGCCGAACTGTGGCTTTTCAAGATCGTGGTGGACGAGGTGCTCGTCCCGCGAGATCTGCGGCCTTTCCTCTGGATCGCGCCGACGTACCTGGGGCTCATCATCGGCTCCGGCATTCTGGGGTTCGCCGACGACATGACGTCCACGTGGGTCAGCGAGCGCTTCCTGCTGACGTTGCGCTCCGAGGTGTTCCGGCACGTCCAGGGACTGTCGCTCGGGTTCTTCGAACGGCGGCGGCTGGGAGACGTGCTGTCGCGGGTCACGGGTGACGTGGACGCCGTCGAGACGTTCCTGCTCTCGGGTGTCGCGGACGCGCTCTACCAGGTGATCCGGCTGGGCGTCTTCCTCGGTCTTCTCATCTATCTTCAATGGGACATGACGCTCCTTGCGCTCGTCATCGTGCCGCTGTTCTGGCGCGCCGCCCGGCACTTCTCCCGGCTGATCAAGGAGGCGTCACGGGAGCGCAGACGCCGCAGCGGTTCGCTCAGCGCGGTCGCCGAGGAGTCGCTGAGCAACGTGGCCCTCGTCCAGGCGTACAACCGGCAGGGTTGGGAGGAGCGCCGCTTCGAGCGGGAGAACGCCGGCAAGTTCCGCGCCGCGATGGCATCGGCGCGTATCCGTGCCGTCTACCGGCCGCTCGTCGAGATCGTCGAGGTGTCCGGCGCCCTCGCCGTCATGGGTTTCGGTACCTGGAAGCTGGCGCAGGGCCAGCTCACGCTGGGCGGGCTTCTGGTCTTCCTGGCGCTGATCGGCAAGCTGTACAGCCCGATCCGCGACCTCTCCCGCCTCGGCAACAGCTTCTACGCCGCGTCGGCCTCCGCGGAACGGATCATCGAGTTGCTGGACCAGCGCCCCCAGGTCGCCGAGGCCGCCGACGCCCGGCACATCGCCCGGGCGCGCGGCGACGTCGAGTTCGACGGCGTGTCCTTCCGCTATCCCGGTACGTCGCGCTGGGCGCTGTCGGGCGTGTCGTTCCATGTCGCCCCCGGCGAGAGTCTGGCGCTGGTCGGGGCCAGCGGGGCCGGCAAGTCCACGGTGGCGAAGCTGCAGCTGCGTTTCTACGATCCCGACCAGGGCGCAGTCCGGCTCGACGGGAGCGATCTGCGGGAGCTGTTCCTGTCCGAGGTCCGGGAGAACGTCGCGGTGGTGCTGCAGGAGACGCTCGTCTTCCACGGCACGGTGCGGGAGAACATCGCCTATGGCCGGCCCGGGGCAAGTGAGGCGGAGATCGTCGAGGCGGCGCGCGCCGCGGACGCCCACGAGTTCATCCAGCTGCTTGCGCAGGGGTACGACACGATGGTCGGCCAGCGCGGGCGGACGCTGTCCGGCGGACAGCGCCAGCGCCTGGCGATCGCACGCGCGATGATCAGGGACGCGCCCGTACTGCTCCTGGACGAGCCGACCACCGGCCTGGACGTGCAGTCGGGCCTGAGGATCATGGACCCGCTGCGCCGCCTCATGGCCGGACGGACGACCATCGTCATCTCGCACAACCTGCTCACCGTCCGTGACGCCACCCGGATCGTGGTGCTCGACGGCGGCCGGGTCGTCGAGTCCGGCACCCACGACGACCTGCTCGTGCACGGCGGGGCGTACGCACGGCTGAACCGGCTGCACGCCGTGGCACCTCCCGCGCGGGCGGCCTTGTCGCCGCCGGGAGGGGTGCTGTCATGACCGAGATCGATACCCGGCCCGCGGTGGCCCCGCCCCTGGCGCCGGGCACCCGTCCGGTTGGGGGCTACGAGATCCTGGGGCACCTGGCGCGCACGGGATGGCTGGATCTGTACGACTCCTGGAGCGAGGAACGGGCGTGCCGCTGCGTCATCAAAATGGTGCGTCCGGACCGCCGCGACGAGGCGCGGCTGCGTGAGCGGCTGCTGCGGGAGGGCCGGTGGCTGCAGGCCTTCGCCCACCCGCACCTGGTCCGCGCGTACGAGACCTTCACCTCGCCCGAGCCGCTCGTCGTCCTGGAGACGCTGTGCGGGGAGACGCTGTCCCACCTCATCGACCGATTGCGGCGCCGGCCGGCCGCCGCCGACGTGGCCCGGCTGGGTGTGCAGCTGTGTTCCGCGATCCACTACCTGCACGGTCAGGGCGTGCTGCATCTGGACCTCAAGCCGTCCAACATCGTGGTGGACTGCGGCCGCGCGAAGGTGCTCGACCTCAGCGTGGCGCGGCCGCCCGGTATCGCTCCTGCCGGGGTGGGCACGTTCTGCTACCTCGCACCGGAGCAGGCGCGCGGCGGACGGCTGTCGGCCGCGGCCGACGTGTGGGGCATCGGCATCACGTTGTACGAGGTGGCCAGCGGTGACGTGCCGTTCGACTGTGGCGAGAGCGCGGATGAGTTGTATGACGCGAGGACGGCGGAGGAGTCCTGTGACGTGAGGACCGCTCGGGCGCAGGACGGGGCCGCCACCGGGGGCCGGGACGACTGGTATCCGCAGCTGGAGGCGAGCGCCCCGCCGATCGCGTCGCGGCGGCGCCTGCCCCCGGCTCTGGCCAAGGCCATCGACGGCTGCCTGCGCCCCGACCCGTCGGCCCGGCCCACGGTCGGTGAGCTGGCCGCGGCCCTCGGCGCGATGTTGGAGGGCCAGCCGCCCCGCGTCGCGGACACCTGAGGTCCGCCACGGTGCGCTGGCCGGGGGCGGAGCCGGGACTTCGCCCTGAGCCGGGGGCGTCGGCCCTGTCGGCGACTGCTTTTCCCAGCCTGCCGGCTTTACGCCAGGCCGGGGGCGCCAGCCTGCCGGCTTTACGCCAGGCTGGGGGCGCCGAAGTGGGCGGTGGCCAGCACAGTGCCGTCGGACGACGTCAGCCGGGCGCCGGTGAGCGCCGAGGGGTCGACGGCGGCCGGGCCGCCCCAGAAGCCGTAGCCCTGATGCAGGGGGAAGCTGCCGACGCGGACCAGGGTGCCGTCGCTGCGCTCCAGCTGGCAGGAGACGGTGCCGTTGTAGGGGGCTCCGGCTACGGCGAGGTTGACGGACATGTAGATCCAGCCCGGGGAGCCGGGGTGGGCGTAGACGTCACCGGTCGGCCTCCCGTGGGCCGAGGTCAGCCCTGCCTCCAGCAGGCCCGTCTCGTCGTCGGCGGACTGGGAAGACCCGGCCATGACGCCCTCGATGGCCGTGCCGGCCGCCCAGCCGCCGAACCCGACGGCGAGGACGAGGGCGGCCACGGCGGACGCGGCCCGCAGTTGCAGCCGGCCGCGACGGCCGGTGCGGGGAATGCCGGACTGGCGGGCGGACCCACGCCCCTCGTGCGCGGATGCCGCCTGCGCCAGCGCCTGCGTCACCCGGGTCTCGAACCCGACCGGCGGCTCGCTGCCCGGCAGCAGCCCGATCAGCCCGTCGCCCACGAGCGTCAGCTGCTCGATGTACTCCCGGCAGTCCGCACAGCGGTCCAGATGGGCGATGGCGCCGCACCGCTCCTGGCCGGGCAGCACACCAAGAGCCAACTCGGCGCCGACCTCCCGCAGCCTCTCGCAGGTCACGTCAGTGGACATGGTTGCCTCGCTTCGGAGACGCGAGCGTGGTCCGCAACTTTCCCATTGCCGTCCTAATGCGTGTCTTGGCGGTGCCCAGCGGGATCTTCTCCCAGTCGGCGACCTGCTGGGCCGTCATGCCGTAGATACCCGCCATCACCAGGGCCCGGCCCTGTTCGCGCGGCAGCTGCGCCACGGCGGCCCGCAGCCGGGACGACACCTCGTCGGCCAGGGCGTGCTGCTCGGGAGTTTCGCTGACGACGCCCAGCAGGGCGTCGATGTCTTCGGGCGCCACCGGCTCCGGCCGCCGCGAACGGACGGCGTCGATGGCGAGGTTGTGGGCGATGGTCGTCAGCCAGGTCGTCACGGAACCGCGGCGCGAGTCGTACATCTGCGCATGACGCCACGCACGCTCGAACGTCTGCTGGGTGATGTCCTCGGCGAGCTGCGGATCCCCGATGACGGCGACGGCGACACCGAAGACCGTGTGCTGGAACCTCCGTACGAACGTGACGGCGAGCTCCGGATCGCCGGTGGCCAGTCCGGCCAGCAGAGCCTCGTCCGGAAGACGGCCCACCGAGAACCAGAACCTCTGCATACCCTTATCTACGGTCCGCCCGCGGACAGGGATTGCCCGGCCTTTGCGGAAGCTCATGTTTCTGATTCTTCCCGGGCTCAGCCGGATGTGCCATCAGGCGCCGTCCCCGCGGCGGCCGCCGCGCTGAATGCTCGGCCGGACAGGTCCTAGCCGAGCATGCGGTCGAGGTTGAAGGCCGCGCTGATCAGGGCGAGGTGGGTGAAGGCCTGGGGGAAGTTTCCGTGCTGTTCGCCGGTACGACCGATCTCTTCGGCGTACAGGCCGAGGTGGTTTGCGTAGGTGAGCATTTTCTCGAAGGCGAGGCGGGCCTCGTCCAGCCGGCCGGCGCGGGTGAGTGCTTCGACGTACCAGAATGAGCAGATCGAGAAGGTGCCTTCCTCGCCCTTGATTCCGTCGGGGCTGGCCTGTGGGTCGTAGCGGTAGACCAGGGAGTCGGAGACCAGGTCCTCGCCCAGCGCGTCCAGGGTGGCGAGCCATTTCGGATCGGTCGGGGAGATGAACTTCGCCAGCGGCATCATCAGCAGGGACGCGTCGAGGATCGTGCTGTCCTCGTACTGGGTGAAGGCGTGCCGCTCATTGGACCAGCCGTGGCGCATGATGCGCCGGTAGATGGCGTCGCGGGCGGCGCCCCAGCGGGCCATGTCGGCGGGCAGACCGCGGTGCTGGGCCAGCCGCATGGCACGTTCGATCGCCACCCAGCACATGAGGCGGGAGTAGAGGAACGGCTTGCGCCCTCCGCGGGTCTCCCACACTCCTTCGTCGGGCTGGTCCCAGTGTTCGCATACCCAGTCGACGAGTTCGCTGATGCTGTCCCAGTGCGCGCTGGAGAGGGGCTTGCCCCACTTGTCGTAGAGGTAGAGGGAGTCGATGAGCGCACCGTAGATGTCCAGCTGCAGCTGGCCGACGGCGGCGTTGCCGACGCGTACGGGTGCCGAGCCCCGGTAGCCCTCGAGGTGGGGCAGTTCACGTTCGGGCAGGTCACGGCGTCCGTCGATGCCGTACATGATCTGCAGCGGGCCGGTGGAGTCGGGTGTCTGGGTGGTGTCGAGGCGGACGTGTTCGGACAGGAAGCCCATGAAGGCTTCGGCTTCGTCGGTGAATCCGAGCCGGAGCATCGCGTACACGCAGAAGGCGGCGTCGCGGATCCACACGTAGCGGTAGTCCCAGTTGCGTTCGCCGCCTATCTGTTCGGGCAGGCCGGCGGTGGGGGCGGCGATGATGGCGCCGGTGGGGGCGTAGGTGAGCAGTTTCAGGGTGAGGGCGGAGCGGTGCACCATCTCCCGCCAACGGCCGCGGTAGCGCGAGCGGGACAGCCAGTGGCGCCAGTAGCGCACGGTGGCGTTGAACTCCCTTTCCGCCTCCGCGACGGCGCAGAAGCGTGGGGCGACGTCGCCGCCGATCCGGTCGAGGGTGAAGACGGCGGACTCGCCCTCGTGCAGCTTGAACAGGGACCATACGTCCTGGCCGGCGACCTCGATGGGCACGGTGGAGGTCAGCGCGAGCCTGAGCGAGGGCGAGGCGAAGACGGCCTGGCCGGCCTGCGTATGCACGGTGTGCGGCTCAGTGCCGTACGCGAAGCGGGGGGCGACGCGGGCGCGGAAGGGCAGCGTTCCGCGCACGCACATCACGCGGCGGATCAGGCGGTGCCGGTCGGCCTCGCGTGAGTCGTCGACGACCGGCATGAAGTCCTGGATCTCGCCGACCCCGTCGTCCGCGAAGAAGCGGGTGATCAGCACGTTGGTGTCAGGGAAGTAGAACTGTTTGGTGCGCGCCGGGACGTCGGCGGCGAGTTCGAAGGATCCGCCCCGGTCGGCGTCGAGGATCGAGGCGAAGACGCTGGGCGCGTCGAAGCAGGGACAGCAGTACCAGTCGATGGTGCCGTTCGTACCGACCAGGGCCGCGCTGCGCAGGTCGCCGATCAGGCCGTGATCGGCGATCGGCAGATAGCGCGGTGTGCCAGCACCCCACTCGCCGGGATTGCGTGCCCTGTCCTTCGCTTCGCTCTCAGAAGTCGCGTCAGCCACGTCGGCCTCCTAGGGCTGATGCCCGAGCCGTCCCCGCTCCCCAGGCTAACGAGTCATCGGGCCGTGGGCGTTGTGGGAGCGGCCCCGCTGCGGCGGCGAGCGGACGGCTCGGGGCTGCGGCGTCGCCCGTGGCCCGGCTCCGGGCCCTCCCCCCAGCGCGGGTGGGTCTTCTTCCGCGGCCGGAGGCGGCTTGCTTCGCGCCGCCCGCAACGGCAGCAGACCGCCAGCTAGGCACAAGACCCTCGCCGAGCGGTGGCCCTCCCCCACCGTCGGCGCGCCGGCCATTGGATGACGCGGGGGGCCGCACCGGATGTGAGGGGTGAGGTCATGGTCGTCGGGCTCCTGTGCCCGTGCCGTGGAGGTGGTGGTCTTGTCCCGCTTTACAGGTCGAGGACCGCGCGGAGTGCGTTGTCGACGAGCGCCTGCTGCTCCGGGCCGATGTTGCCGTGCGGCGTAGCCGTGGCGAAGCGGGACGTGGCGAGCTGGAGGAGGTTGACGGCGACGACTGACGCGTCCAGGGGGGAGGTCAGGCGCACGCTCATCGCCGTGTCGGGGTGCACGGCCGGGGCGTGCAGGACCAGGGCGAGTACGGCACCGTAGGCGTCGGCGAGCCCGTCGAGGCTGACGACGAGCACCGTGCGGGTGCCCTTGCCGGTGTCGACGTCCCACACATCGCCCTTGCGTATCGTCACAGGGCGTCGCCCTCGCCGTCGAGGTCGAGGGGCTCGACGGCGGCGAGCTGCCGGGCGGCGTCGATCGTCATCTGGCGGCGCACCGCCCTCACGATGTATTCGTTCAGCGAGGGGGCGCCGGCTGCGGCGTCGCGCAGCGGCTTGTCCATGGTGTCGGGTATCCGCACAGTGATGGCACTCATGCCACCAAATGTAGTGGCATGGATGCCGCCATCACAGGCTTTTCCCGTATCTGAAGTCTGTCCTCACACCGTCGCTGTGCGCATCGGCCGGGCCGCTGTCGAGCACGGCAGGCCGGGAGCAGCGGCCCTTCGGTCGTGAGGAAGCCGACCGTGCACGGCTACTCGCCGGACGAGATAGCCGACCTGCTGAAGGTCAAGGCCGACGCTGTGGAGGATGCCCGCTACCTCGTCCGCGTCCGCAGAGGTCCCACCCAGGCGGAGCGCGACCAGCTGCACGCGCCGCCCGATATCCGGGCCGAGCGGGCGCGCATGAACAAGACGAGGACGGCGGCCCGGTGAGCGCACCAACCCACCGACGGCCGGCGTAGGCACATGGGTACGCCGATCCGGGCGCGCAGGAACCTGGGCCTCTGCGACGCCGCGGATGACCGGGACCGGTGACAGCGGCATCAAACGCCCCCGCGGCTGGATGCGGGGTGGCTGCGGCCGCCGCCGCCCTGGTTACCGCCTTGCCGGTCGGGCGTCAAGTGACGAACAGCCGGGACTGGGGCCTACGGCGCGCGCCGGAGACCGTGGTGATCGACCGTCGGCTGCGTCCCCGGAACGGTCGTTGATCGCACTGGAGGCCCGGATGTTGTGCTGGATTGGGGAGGTGGCGACCCGTCGCCCCCGGCTCGTCCTGTTCGGTGCGCTCGTCTTCCTCGTGCTGTGCGGGGTGCTCGGCGCGGGGGCCAGTGGTCGGCTGAAGACGCAGGGCTACGACGATCCCCGTTCCGACTCCAGCTTCGCGGCCCACGTGGCCGCCGAGCGCCTCGGGGCGTCCCCGAATCTGGTGGTCGTCGGGCAGGCGCGGGAGGGGGTTGTCGACGACGCCGCGGTCAGGGGCGCGGGCGAGGATTTGACCCGTCGTCTGGCGGCGCAGCCGCATGTGAGCGCCGTGACGTCGTACTGGTCGGGCCATGCGACCGAGCTGCGCAGCCAAGACGGCCGTACGGCCATGCTGCTGGCGCACGTGGACGGCGACGGCGAGCAGCTCGGGGAGCGGGTCAAGCAGCTTCGTGCGGCACTGACCGCTGACGGGACGTCAGCTCCCGGTACGTCGGCGGGCGGTACGTCAGCTCCCGGGACGTCGGCCGGCGGGACGCTGGCTGGCGGATCGTCCGCCCGGTCGGCAGCCGAAGGGGAGACGGCCCTGACGGTGCACGTGGGCGGGCCCGCTCTCGCCGACGCCGAGATCCAGGACCTTGCGGCGTGGGACCTCAAGCGGGCCGAGGCCGTGGTCCTGCCTGGAACGCTGATCCTGCTGGTCCTGGTGTTCGGCAGTGTGGTGGCCGCGCTGCTGCCCCTGCTGATCGGAGTCCTGGCCATCGCCGGGACACTGCTGGTGCTGAGCGTCCTCGGCAATGTCACCGATGTGTCGGTGTTCGCGCTGAACCTGACCACCGCGCTCGGCCTGGGTCTGGGCATCGACTACGGGCTGCTGATCGTCTCCCGCTTCCGTGAGGAGATCGCCGGCGGCCACAGCCCGCGCGCGGCCGCGGCACGCACCGTGCGCACCGCGGGCCACACGATCCTCTTCAGCGCCGCGACGGTGGGCGCCGCGCTGGCGACACTGCTGGTGTTCCCGCCCTACTTCCTGCGGTCCTTCGCGTATGCGGGCATCGCCGTGGTGGCGATCGCGGCGGTGAGCGCCCTGACGGTCCTGCCGGCGCTGCTCGCACTGCTCGGCAAGCGGGTCAACGCCTGGCTGGTGCCCTGGCGGCGCAGAGCCCTGGCGGGCTCCGCGTCACGCTGGTGGGAGGCGCTGGCACGACAGGTCGTACGCCGCCCCCTGCTCGCCGCGCTCCCGGTGATCGGCTTGCTGGCGGTGCTCGCCGGGCCGTTCGCGCACGCCTCGTTCGCCGCCCCCGACGACCGGGCACTGCCGGTGAGCGCGTCCAGCCGGCAGGCGGGGGACCTGGTGCGCGGTGAGTTCGGCGCGCGGGGCGCCGGCACGCTGACCGTGTTCACCACGAGTACGGCCCCCCAGGTCGCCCGCGACTACGCCCCCCGTCTGTCCGCTCTGCCCGACGTCGCCCAAGTCGTAGGGCCGTCCGGTGTCTACCAGCACGGCCAGCAGGTGCCTGCCACCGGCACCGGCAGCGGCACCGGCTTCGAGGGAGCGGGCGCCCGGCCTGCCGGCGACGGTCCGGCCTTCTTGGTGGTGGTGCCCTCGGTCGATGCCCCATCGGCCGCTGCGCAGCGGCTCGTGCACGCGATACGCGCGCTTCCCACGCCCGCGGACACCGACATCCACGTCGGCGGACCGAGCGCGGTCCTCGTCGACGCCAAGGACACGATCTCCGGCCGGCTTCCACTGGCGCTGACCCTGATCACCCTCACCACCTTCGTGCTGCTGTTCGGCTTCACACGCAGCGTGATCCTGCCGCTGAAAGTGATCGCGCTGAACGCCCTGAGCCTTGCCGCGGTGCTCGGCGCCATGGTGTGGGTCTTCCAAAGCGGCCATCTGCGGACTCTGCTCGGCTTCACACCCGGACCACTGTCCACGACCATGCCGGTGCTGCTGTTCTGCATCGTCTTCGGGCTCTCGGTCGACTACGAGGTATTCGTCCTCGCACGGATCAAGGAGGCCCACGACGCCGGGCAGGACACCGCCGGCTCGATCATCACGGGCATCGCCCGTACCGGCGGCATCGTCACCATCGCCGGCGCCCTCCTCGCCTTCACCCTCCTCAGCTTCGCCACCTCCCAGGTCGGTCTCCTGCAGTTCTTCGGAATCGGCGCCGGTCTCGGCGTGCTCCTCGACGCCACCCTCGTGCGCGGCGTCCTCGTGCCCGCGCTCATGCGCCTGGCGGGCAGCTGGAACTGGTGGGCCCCGCGCGTCCTGCGACGCGATCCGCCCGCCAGAGGCGACCCGCCGGCGCCGCCGCCTCCCCCTCCCCCCGCGCCGCCCGGTGCAGCACCTCCAGCACCACCCGGTGCGCGCCCTGCCCTTCCCGCCCCTCCCCCCGTACACCCCGTACACGCAGAAGAAGGCCCCTCATGACCGACATCGCCACGGACATCGCCATCGTCGGACTCGGCTGCCGCTTCCCCCGGCGCCGACGACCTCCAGGCCTAGTGGAAGTTCCTCAAGAGCGGACAGCGGCAGTTCTCCGCCATCCCGGCGGACCGCTGGAACCACGACACCTTCCACGAACCCGGCAGCCGACGCGGCGGCGATGCCGCCTACACCGACCAGGTCGCTTTCCTGGACGCGTGGACCGTTTCGGCGCGCTGCACTACGGTCTGCCGCCCGCTCGCGTCGAATCCATGGACCCCCAGCACCGGCTCATGCTCGACGTCACCCGCGAGGCCCTGGACGAAGCGGGGTGGGGCCGCGGCGGCTTCGACCGCGATGTCGAGCTGTGGTCGGGCACGCTGTCCAAGGCGCTGGCGAGCTGCGGCGGTTACGTCGCCGCCGGCCGCACGGTCGTCGACTACCTCCGCTACACCGTGCCGGCCTTCGTCTACAGCGCCGGCATGACCCCCGCCAACACCGCCGCGTCCCTGGCCGCCCTGCGCGTGCTGCAAGCCGAGCCGGACCGCGTCAGGCGCCTTCGGGAAAACTCGGCACTCTTCGTCCAACTGGCGCGCCGGGCAGGCATCAACACCGGCCACAGCCACGACACACCGGTCATCCCGTGCATCATCGGGGAGTCACACAAGACGCTGCAGGTCGCCGAGGCCCTCTTCCGGCAGGGCGTCAGCGTCAACCCCATCCTCTACCCGGCGGTGCCCGAGGAGCAGGCCCGGCTGCGTTTCTTCCTTACCCGCGACCACACCCCCGACCAGATCCACTACACCGTGCGGGCACTGACCCACGCGCTGCGGCGCACGGGCACCGCCGCCGCCTGAGTCCCCTCCGGCAGTTCACACCCCTTTGCGCCTTCGCACCTTGGGGCCATCGCACCGGGCCGGTCCACCGATGGGCCACAGCAGCCCTATCGTGGCCCGGCGCGCCGCCCATGACGGCTGCCAGGTCCAGCCGTACGCGGCACACTGGACACGTACGTCCATCGTGCAAGCCGGGTGATGGGGCTCACCGCGGCACGCGCCGCTGACCGTCCCTGGTTGTGTGCACCCGCCCGGGAGGCATCATGCGCGCGTCCGCAGCCGAGCACCCGCCGCCGTCCGTCGCAGCCGCATCCTTGGGGCCACTGCACCGGGGGCCCGCGCCCCCGCGCTGGTGGCCCCGGCAGCGCCGGGAGCGGCCGGCGGCCCGCCAGGCACAGTTCGAAGCCCAGGGGATCGTGGACGACGCTGCGGCGACCCAGCCGGTCGACGAGCGTGTGGTGGCCGCGGGCGGGGAGGCGGAGTCGTCCGGTTTCATGACGAGACCGTCCGGTTCCGTGACGAGACCGGCGGGGAGCAGATCTTGGTCTGCCACAAGCTGACTGTGCGGCTGCGCCACCTGCCCGCCGACGACGGCCTCGACGAATTCACGCCGCGCGCCGGACGGTTCCTCGCCCACCGCCAGTGGATGCCGTACCAGGCGGTGAACCTGGCCTGCGCCACCCGCGCGGACGCGCGCGTCGAGGCGGCCGGGCAGCGGTTGAGCGGCCCGCGAGAGCCGGCCGAGAAGCTGCGGGACCTGCGCGGCGAAGGCAGGGTCCGGGCGGAACATGACCGGGGCGCGGGGGCGGCGCCGTGAGCCGTCCCCGGATCGCGTCTTCATCCCCTGAGCGTGGTGACGGTCGGGCGGCCCGGTCCGTGCCGGAGGGAGCCTCTGCGTGCATGCCGTGATGGACTGGCTCACCGGGTTGTCCGGCCCCGCGGTCTACGCCGTGGTCGTGGCCCTGGTGTTCGGCGAGGACGCGCTGTTCCTCGGGTTCGTCCTGCCGGGCGAGACCGCGGTGGTGGTGGGCGGCGTCCTGGCCCGGCAGGGCACGGTCGACGTGGGGTGGCTGGCGGCGGCGGTCGTGCTCGCCGCAGTCGTCGGGGACGGCGTCGGGTACTGGATCGGGCGACGGCTGGGACCACGCCTCCTGGACAGCCGCCCGCTGCGGCGCCGCGCCGCACGGGTCGACAGAGCCCGCGACCTGATGCGCCGCCGCGGCCCGGCGGCGGTCTTCCTCGGTCGTTTCGTCGCCTTCCTCCGGTCATTCATACCGGCTCTGGCGGGTGCCTCGCGCATGCCGTACCGGCGATTCTTCCTCTTCAACGCGCTCGGCGGCCTGGTCTGGGGCATTGGAAACATCGTTCTCGGTTACGCCGCCGGAGCCGCCTATGAACACGCCGTGAGCCTGTTCGGCCAGGTCATCGCCCTGCTGCTGGCCGGGCTCGTCGTCGTCCTCCTCGTTGTTTGGCGGATCCGCCGTCGTCGCCGTGTCGACACCCCTCGCCGTCCCCCGGTCTCCGACCCCTCCGACCTCCCGTGAGGAGGAGGACTCCGTACCCATGCGGTGATCACGGTCCGGTTCTGCTGTCTGTGCTCCTTCGCACCACCCTGATCCCGGCCCATCAGGCGGGGAGCGGGCTTGTTGAGCGTCACTGTTCGGGAGCGACTTCTACAGCGCCGTAGATCGTGATGCGTGGGCCGGTGCGGCCGGTGCGGAACAGGGTGGTTCGGCGGACGGGATCGTCCCCGGTCCCGTCGTCGGAGCGCCTCGTCGCGCCGCGCTCCTGAACACGGCTCGCGTCCGCTCCCACGGCCGCGCTCGGCCCCTGGTGGAACGGTGGAGAGACCACGTAGCCCGTTACCCCTTGTAGGCACCGTCGAGTTGACTCCCGCCGCGCATGCCGTGCTGGTGCTGGTGCTGGTCGCCAATATGTGCTGCAGCAATGCGTCACGTACGTCGTCGGTGCGGCGCTCATGCTCGCCGTCGCGGGCACGCTCACCGCCGGTGGCCGGACCGTCGCCGCGTCGGCACGGACGCCGCCGACGCCCACCTGCGCGTCCGGCCCCTGGCGACGCTGCCGATCGGTGCGATCCCCGGTGTCGTCCCGGGCGCCGTCGTCTCGAGCCGGTCACCGGCTCCGCGGTGCGCTGGCCCCCATGGTGCTGCTGACCGGATCCGGGCTGTCCATGCCGAAGGCGTCATCCAGCGTCGTTCTGCCCGCCTGCCTCGGTGTGGCGGCGCTGGGCGCCATCGCCACCGCGCGCAGCCGGCACTCCAGACCGACGGCTGCCGATGCGGTCGACGAGCCGCGGTGTGGACACGCCGCCGTGTGACCCGGCCGTCAACGCGCGGCCGAACCGCGAGCACGGGCGACTCGGCCGTGTCCCGCCGAAATGCCCACGGCGACTTCGGTTCCACCGCGAAAGCTGATTCGGCCGGCGTCGCGCACGGACCGGAACAAGCGTCCCCCGCAACGTCGCCGCGACCCAGCAGACCCCTGACCCGGTGCGGCTCGACGGACCGGGGCTAGATTCTGGTCTGCGCGGTTGTGCGCAAGGTGGGTCGTGGGGGGAATGGGGAATGGGTCGCGGGGGGAATGGGGATTGGGTGGGGGAATTGTCTGGAGGGGCCTGGCACCGACGCAGTCGTACAGGAGGCCACCGCATCCGTCGCAGCAGTGACGCTGGGCCACCGTGCACCCGGTGCGAGGGCGGACGAGGGCATGTGCGTGCAGTCCTCCTACGACTCGTGGTGTTTATCGGGCGCACCCTGCGGGGCGAGTGGCACGGCATCGTCGTCGGTCCGGTACGGCAGCTCCTGCGTCGGGGGCTGCCCGGACTGTCGTTGGCGTTCGTGGCCACCTTCGGCGTCACCTTCTTCCACGCGCTGGCACAGCAGCCGACGGGCGCGGTGGTGGTCCGGCTCGCCGGTGGCGTGAGGGCCGACCTGCCGCTGTGGCTGGCCTTGCTGCGCACACCGGTGTCGCTGTACGTCCCTGCCCTCGACCTGCCGGTGTGGGCAGGCATCACACAGCTGTTCCTCGCGTTCGCGCTGGCCGAACTCGCCCTCGGCCGGGCCAGAACACTGGCCATCGCCTACGCGACCACGCTGGCCGGCACGCTCACCGTCCGGGTGATGCTCGCGCTCGGACCGGGCTGGTGGGGGCTGGGCCTGCCACCCGCGATCGGGAAGGTGCTCGACACCGGCCCGTCCGCCGCCGTCGTGGGCCTGTTCACGTACCTCGCGGTCATCCGACGCGCCCCCGTCGTCTTCACCCTGACCGGCGGGTCGATGGTGTGGGAGTCGATCATCCAGCCCAATCTGGCCGGCCGCGAGCACCTGATCGCGGTGAGCGCCGCGATCATCCTGGGCATGCTCCACGGACGCGCACTGAGGTGGCTGCCCCACCGGGCCCTCCTGTCACGCTGGGGAAGTTCACCGTTGCGTCAGGCAAGCCGAGGGCCGTCGACGGCCTGTCCGCATCCGACCGCGCACCTCGCGCGTGCCGGCAAACTGCCGGTGCGGCGGCCATCCGCGACAACCCGACACGGCGAACCCGGCCAAGCCGCGCCCGCGGGACCCACCAGGCCCTGCCCGCCGACACCCGCGACAAGCAGCCCGTCTCCGTCCGGTTCTTCACACGAGGCGCTCCACCACAAGCCCGTCAAGGGCTGAGGGGGTACGGGGCGCACTCTCCGGCGTCCCCACCAGGTGCGGCCCACCTACGCGGTGAAGACCACTCGACGACCACTCGCGCGTAGGCGGACGACAATCGGTCGAACTCCACGACCATCACCACGACAAAGCCCAAGCGCTGGCTGGTCTGGCTGTGCCGACTCACGTTGATGGTGCCGTCCGGGACCGGCTGTCGACATGAACGACGTACACCGACCGTCCGTAGGGGGTCCTGCGTGCAGTAGGTCGCAGCGATGATGTGGAGATGCGAGGCGGCTCACCCACACGGCTCGGATCCCACCGAAGCCGAAGCCCTACTTCAACCTTCCCCTCAGCCCCTCGCTGACGCGCCTCACGCTGCTTCTCCCGCATCAGGCCCCCACGGGGCTTCCCGCATGGTCAAGTACGGCCGCAGAGCAGCCTCTTTGCGAGGACGCACGCGGCGCTCCAGGCACCCACCGCCCCGGCGCCGCCCGCACAAAAGACCGCGCTGATGGCCGTGGACGGCCGGGGGTGGCCGAAGGGGCAGCACGGACGGGGTGGCCCGCCTGGTCCGGGCCGAGCGAGGGGCAGCGCGGACGGTCAGGCCAGCCGCCTAGGGCGTGTGTCGAAAGTGGATCTTGAGGTGGGATGATCTTGCGTTGTGGCACGTGGAGATCTGACGGATGCGCAGTGGGCCCGCCTGGAGCC
>NZ_JBEZKJ010000097.1:0-29436 GCF_040651675.1 Streptomyces sp. NPDC048415
GAGCGCACCAGGACCTCGTAGAAGACGGCGCGTTTGAACCACTCCGGGTCGCGGTCCTTGGCCGGGGTGTCCTCGAAAGTATCCGGGACGGGCTCGTTGACGATCATGTTGTGGGTGACCCTCCGATCTGCGGTGAGGACGGTCGCAGGACGGTGCTGTGCTCACCCGGGGAGGCGACATCAGCGGCTTCCGCCGCGCGGCCCCCGGACCCCCGGCCGACAGACAGCACATGAGCGCCGCCTGGGCCCAGTCGCACATAGTTGGCCCTGCCCCAGTTGTAGGTCTCGCCGGTGAGCTCGTCGCGCACCGGCACGGACTCGTGCCAGTCCAGGCCGAGTTGCGGCATGTCCAACGAGACCGTGGCCTCCTGGGTGTGGTGGGGGTCCAGGTTCGCCACCACCACAACCGTGTTCGAACCGCGTGCGTCCCGGTGGGACTTCGAGTAGGCGATCACCGCCTCCTTGTCCGCGTGGTGGAAATGGAGGTCGCGCAGCTGACGCAACGCCGGACTGCGCCGCCTGACCGCGTTGAGCGCGCGCACCAAGGGCGCGATGCTCCGTCCCTCGCGCTCCGCCGCCGCCCAGTCGCGCGGCCGCAGCTGGTACTTCTCGGAGTTCAGATACTCCTCGCTCCCCTCGCGCAGCGGGGTGCTCTCGCAGAGTTCGAAACCGCTGTAGACGCCCCATGTGGGAGAGAGGGTGGCGGCGAGCACCGCCCGCAGCTCGAAGGCCGGACGCCCGCCGTGCTGGAGGAACTCATGCAGGATGTCCGGGGTGTTGACGAAGAAGTTGGGCCGCATGGAGGCGGCCGCCTCGCCCGACAGCTCGGTGAGGTACTCCGTCAGCTCCTCCTTGGTGTTGCGCCAGGTGAAATAGGTGTACGACTGCTGGAAGCCGATCGCCGCGAGCGTGTGCATCATCGCCGGCCGGGTGAACGCCTCGGCCAGGAAGATCACATCGGGGTCGGTGCGGTTGATGTCGGCGAGCACCTGCTCCCAGAACACCACCGGCTTGGTGTGCGGATTGTCGACGCGGAAGATCCGTACGCCGTGGCTCATCCAGTACCGCAGCACCCGCAGCGTCTCCTGGACCAGGCCGGGCATGTCCTTGTCGAAGGCGATCGGGTAGATGTCCTGGTACTTCTTCGGCGGATTCTCGGCGTACGCGATCGTGCCGTCCGGACGGTGGTGGAACCAGTCGGGGTGCTTGTGCACCCAGGGGTGGTCGGGGGAGCACTGGAGCGCGAAGTCGAGGGCGACCTCCAGGCCTTCGCGCGCGGCCCGGCGTACGAACGCGTCGAAGTCGTCGATCGTCCCCAGGTCCGGGTGGACGGCGTCGTGGCCGCCCTCCGGGGAGCCGATCGCCCAGGGCACGCCGACGTCGGCCCGGCCCGCCGAGAGCGTGTTGTTCGGCCCCTTGCGGAACGTGGTGCCGATGGGGTGGATCGGCGGGAGATAGACGACGTCGAAGCCCATCTCGGCGATCGCGGGCAGCCGTTCGGCGGCCGTGCGGAAGGTGCCGTGCGGACGCTCGGGCGTGCCCTGCGAGCGTGGGAAGAACTCGTACCAGGAGCCGTACAGCGCGCGCTCCCGCTCCACCAGCAGCGGCAACGGCTCCGAGGACGTGACGAGCTCGCGCAGCGGATGGCGGGCCAGGATCCTGTCGACCTCGGGGGTGAGAGCGGCGGCGAGGCGGGCCGCGGACGGGCGGCCGGTGTCGCGCAGCGCGTCGACGGCCGCGAGGATCGTGTCCCTGCGGTCCTTGCTCTTCGGCACTGAGGCGGCCGCCCGCTCATGCAGCCGCGCGCCCTCCTCCAGGACCAGTTCGGTGTCCATCCCGGCCGGGATCTTGATCCCCGCGTGGTGCCGCCAGGTGGTGATCGGATCGCTCCACCCCTCCACCGTGTACGTCCAGCGGCCCTCCTTCCCCGCGGACACCGTGGCGCCCCAGCGGTCGGTGCCGGGGGCCAGCTCGCGCATCGGCGTCCAGGGGCCCGCACGGCCGTCCGGATCCCGCAGCACGACATTGGCGGCTACGGCGTCATGGCCCTCGCGGAAGACCGTGGCCGAGACCTCGAACGCCTCATCGACGACCGCCTTAGCCGGGCGGCGTCCGTGGTGCACGATCGGTCGGACATCGAGGACGGGAATGCGCCCGATGGTGGTCGTGGGAATGTCGGGGGTGCTGCCGCCGGGGGCGGCGGAGGGTTTCTCCGCGGCGCGGGAACCGGCGTCGGCGCTGCGTATACGGGGGTTGTCGGGGGTGGTCGTCGGGGGTGGCGACGTGTGGTGCGTGGCGGGCATGACCGCTCCTGTCCGCGTCAACGTGGGTGGGCGGATGAGGGTGTGGGGAGGTGGGGCCTGCGGGGTCTACCGGAGGAGCCTTCCCACCCTATGCGGGTGGGCATTCCGGCACTTTGTTAACTACTCACGCGTATGTCTACACACAAGACCGGCCTCGTCCGGAGTGGGCGAGGCCGATCAGAGTGGCCGGATCACCGGGTTGCGCCAAGGTCAGCCGACCTGCAGCAGTTTGTTCGGCGAACTCAGCCCGGCGCCCGAAATCTTCCCCGAAACCGCCTGTTTCACCAGCGCCTTGGCCACCTGCGCCGGTGTGGCCTTGGTGTGGTCGCCCAGATACAGCGCGGCCGCGCCCGCAACATGCGGACTGGCCATCGACGTACCGGAGAAGGTCGCCTTCCCCGTGTCACTCGCGTACGACGCCGAGGTGATCGCCACGCCGGGCGCGAACAGGTCCAGCGCTGAACCCGTGTTCGAGAAGCTCGCTCGCGCGTCCGCCTTGTCGCTCGCGCCGACCGTGAGGGCCTGGGTGACCCGGGCCGGGGAGTAGAGAGCGGCGGGAAGTCCGTCGTTGCCCGCCGCCACCGTGTACGTCACCCCCGAAGCGATGGAGTTGCGTACGGCGGCGTCCAGCTGGGCGTTGGCGAACCCGCCCAGGCTCAGATTGGCCACGGCCGGTTTCCTCGCGTGCTTCGTGACCCAGTCGATGCCCGCGATGACCTGCGCGGTGGTGCCGGAGCCCGCGTTGTCGAGGACGCGGACCGCGACGACCTTGGCCTTCTTGGCGACGCCGTACTTCGTGCCCACGACGGTGCCGGCGACATGCGTGCCGTGCCCGTTGCCGTCCTGCGCCGTCTTGTCACCCCCGACGAAGTCCCAGCCGTAGCTCGCCCGGCCCCCGAAGTCCTTGTGTGTGACGCGGATACCGGTATCGATGACGTACACCGTCACGCCGGAGCCGGCCGACTCGGGCCACGTGTAGCCCTTGTCGAGCGGCAGGTTCGGCTGGTCGATACGGTCCAGGCCCCACGAGGGAGGGTTCTTCTCGAAGTGGTCGAGCGCCACCCGGGTGTCCTGGGCGACGGAGGCCACGCGGGAGTCCGCCGCGAGCCGCCGGGCCTGTTTCTCGTTGATCTCCACGGCATAGCCGTTGAGGGCCGTGCCGTAGGTGTGGCTGATTCTCGCCCCGTACTTCTCGGCGATGCTCTTTCCCGCCGACGACGGGGCCTTCGTACCCCCCTTGAGTGTCACGATGTAACTCCCGCTGACGGAACCGGGCTCGCCGGCGCCGAGTATCTGCCCCTCGGGGGCGGCCTGCGCGGGCAGGGCGATGGCCGAAAGCACCGCGGTCGTCGTGACCGCGGTGAGACCCGCCGCCCAGCGCAGACGCCTCTCTCTCGTCCGTGCCATGACTTGAGTTCCCCTCCTCAACTCGGCGTACGCCAGGCCGGAGCCGGCCGGCGTGAGCCGGGGCCGGCCGTACGCCACCCGGCGAGCCTCTCGTGCGGGATGAAGCGCCACAAGGCCGCCCAGGAGGGCGGAATCGGCCATATCCGCCCCACCTTTGCGCCTGAACCGGCGCCGCTCTCGCGGACCTGGCTGATCGTCGTCGGGGTGCCTCAATGGATGGTTGCGCGGAGTGGCACGGCGAGAGAGTGAGGCTCCCGCGGATGCGCCGTGTTGCGATGGCACCCCCGCCGCTACCGTCGTGGGTGACGAAGGGCGTACACAGGCGTGCGTCCCTCTGCCGCGTACGTCCTCCGTGAAGGTGGAAGCCCGTGAAGGCCATCCGCAGATTCACCGTACGACCCGTACTCCCCGAAGCCCTTCACCCGCTCAGCGACCTGGCGCGCAACCTCCGCTGGTCCTGGCATGCCGAGACCCGCGACCTCTTCCAGTCCGTCGACCCGGAGCGCTGGGCCGCCTCGGACGGCGATCCGGTACGGCTGCTCGGCAGCGTGTCGGCCGGCCGGCTCGCCGAGCTCACGGAGGACCGTCGATTCCTGCGCCGCCTCGCCGCGGTCGCCGACGACCTGCGTGACTACGTCACCGGCGAGCGCTGGTACCAGGCGCAGACCTCCGAACTCCCCGCCGCCGTCGCCTACTTCTCGCCCGAGTTCGGCATCACGGCCGCGCTGCCGCAGTACTCCGGTGGCCTCGGCATCCTCGCGGGCGACCATCTGAAGGCCGCCAGCGACCTGGGCGTCCCGCTGATCGGCGTGGGGCTGCTCTACCGGCACGGCTACTTCCGTCAGTCCCTGTCCCGCGACGGCTGGCAGCAGGAGCATTATCCCGTGCTGGACCCGAACGAACTCCCGGTGGCGCCCCTGCGCGAGGCCGACGGCACCCCGGCCCAGGTGTCGCTGGCCCTGCCCGGCGGCCGGGCGCTGCGGGCCCGGATCTGGCTGGCCCAGGTCGGCCGGGTCCCGCTGCTCATGCTCGACTCCGACGTCGAGGAGAACGACTTCGGCGAACGCGGGGTGACCGACCGGCTGTACGGCGGCGGCAGCGAGCACCGGCTGCTGCAGGAGATGCTCCTGGGTATAGGAGGGGTGCGCGCGGTACGGACGTACTGCCGGCTCACCGGCCACCCGCAGCCCGAGGTGTTCCACACGAACGAGGGGCACGCGGGCTTCCTCGGCCTGGAGCGCATCGCCGAACTCGCCGACCAGGGGCTGGACTTCGCGGCGTCACTGGAGGCGGTCAGGGCCGGCACCGTCTTCACCACCCACACGCCCGTGCCCGCCGGAATCGACCGCTTCGACCGCGAGCTGGTCGCCCGCCACTTCGGCCCGGACGCCGAACTCCCGCGCATCGACGTGGAACGCATCCTGGGCCTCGGCATGGAGACCTACCCCGGAGGCGAGCCCAACCTCTTCAACATGGCCGTGATGGGGCTGCGCCTCGGACAGCGGGCCAACGGCGTCTCGCTGCTGCACGGCCATGTCAGCCGCGAGATGTTTTCCGGGCTCTGGCCGGGATTCGACCCCGAAGAGGTCCCGATCACGTCGGTGACCAACGGTGTGCACGCGCCGACCTGGGTGGCACCGGAGGTCTTCCGGCTCGGCGCACGGCAGATCGGCGCCCAGCGCACCGAGGACGCGCTGACGGTCGGGGGCTCGGACCGCTGGGACGCGGTGGCCGACATCGCCGACCAGGAGATCTGGGATCTGCGGCGGGTGCTGCGCGAACAGCTGGTCCAGGAGGTACGGCGGCGGCTGCACGCCTCATGGCGCCAGCGCGGCGCCGGTACGGCCGAACTCGGCTGGATCGACGGGGTGCTGGATCCGGACGTGCTGACCATCGGCTTCGCGCGCCGCGTCCCCTCGTACAAGCGGCTGACGCTGATGCTGAGGGACCGCGACCGGCTGATGGACCTCCTCCTGCACCCCGAGCGGCCGGTCCAGATCGTGGTCGCTGGCAAGGCGCACCCCGCCGACGACGGCGGCAAGCGGCTCGTGCAGGAGCTGGTCCGGTTCGCCGACGACCCGCGGGTACGCCACCGGATCGTGTTCCTGCCGGACTACGGGATGGCGATGGCGCAGAAGCTGTATCCGGGCTGCGACATCTGGCTGAACAACCCGCTGCGTCCGCTGGAGGCGTGCGGGACGAGCGGCATGAAGGCGGCCCTCAACGGCTGCCTCAACCTGTCCGTGCTGGACGGCTGGTGGGACGAGTGGTTCCAGCCCGACTTCGGCTGGGCGATCCCGACGGCGGACGGCACGGCGACCGACGACGACCGCCGCGACGACCTCGAGGCCGGCGCCCTCTACGACCTCCTCGAACAGCGCGTCGCCCCCCGCTTCTACGAGCGCGGCCAGGGCGGCCTGCCCGACCGCTGGATCGAGATGGTCCGCCAGACGCTGACCCACCTCGGCCCGAAGGTCCTCGCCGGCCGGATGGTCCGCGAGTACGTCGAGCGGCTGTACACCCCCGCGGCACGCGCCCACCGCTCCCTCACCCCGGACACGGCCCGCGAACTGGCCGACTGGAAGTCGCGCGTCCGCGCCGCCTGGCCGCAGGTCACCGTCGACCATGTCGAGGCCTCCGCCGCCACGGCGACCGCCGAACTCGGCACCACGCTCTCGCTGCGCGTCCGTGTCGGCCTCGGCGACCTCGCCCCCGACGACGTCGAGGTGCAGGCCGTCGCCGGACGTGTCGACGCGGACGACCGCATCGCGGACGCGGTGTGCGTGCCGCTGAAACCGGCGGGCGGCCCGGACCCGGACGGCCGCTGGGCGTACGAGGGGCCGCTGTCCCTGGACCGCACGGGACCCTTCGGCTACACGGTCCGGATCCTGCCCGCGCACCGGTTGCTGGCGTCGAGCGCGGAGGTGGGCCTGGTCGCGGTGCCGTCGCAGGAGATGGGGGAGGAAGCGGGGCTTCTGATGCGGTGAGGCGGACCGTTCAGCTGTCCAGGCCCGCGCACAGGCGGCGCAGCACCTTGCCGCACCGCTGGGCGTAGGCGTGCTGGAGCCCGCGCGTCGCGGCGCCGCCCGCGCGGGCGTACCACTTGGCCGCCCGGCTGAACGCGGTGATGGTGAGCCAGACCGTGCCGTCACCGGTGCGGCTGACCTCGAAGGCCTCCTCACCGCACTCGGGATGACCGGAAAGCGTCCCATAGGCCCAGGCGGTGCGGCGGGGTTCCTCGGCCGTCCAGACCACCCGGCAGGGCGCCTTGATCGGGCCGAGGCCGACCGTGACGTCGACGCCGGGGGCGGCCTTGTCGGCGTCGGCGGTGATGCCGACGCCGAGCGCGCGGTGCATCTCCCAGGTCATCAGGGCCTCGGAGGCGCGCCGGAAGACAGCCTCGCCCTCTCCGATCCGGGAACGGACGTGCAGTCGGTGGAAGCCCGGAGGGCAGCGGTCCTCGCGGGTCGCGCCCACGTCCTCGTACGTGAAGGGCATGGGGACAGCGTAAGGCGGCACCCGGAGTCGCCTTCCCTCCGGGTGCCGCCACGAGCCTGCCGAGCGAGGACTAGCTCACGTTGACCGCGGACCACGCGGCCGCGACCGCCGCGTACTCCGTGCTGCTGGAGCCGTACAGGGCCGCCGCCGCGGAGAGCGTGCCCGTGCGGGCGGCCTTGTAGTTGGTCGTCGACGTGAAGTACGTCGTCAGCGCCTTGTACCAGATCTGCAGGGCCTTGGCGCGGCCGATCCCGGTGACCGTGGAGCTGTTGGACGTCGGGGAGTTGTAGCCGACCCCGTTGATCGTCTTGGCGCCGCTGCCCTCCGAGAGGAGGTAGAAGAAGTGGTTGGCGACACCCGACGAGTAGTGCACGTCGAGGTTGCCGACGGAGGAGGACCAGGAGTCGGCGGAGCCGCCGTCCTTGCTGGGCTTGTCCATGTAGCGCAGCGGGGTGCCGTCGCCGTTGATGTCGATCTTCTCGCCGATGAGGTAGTCACCGGGGTCGGCGGAGTTCGCCGCGTAGAA
Organism: Streptomyces sp. NPDC048415; assembly: GCF_040651675.1. Lineage (NCBI taxonomy): Bacteria > Bacillati > Actinomycetota > Actinomycetes > Kitasatosporales > Streptomycetaceae > Streptomyces > Streptomyces sp. NPDC048415. The sequence continues at coordinate 7,734 of NZ_JBEZKJ010000097.1, forward strand.
CTCGACGCCGGTGCCGAAGATGTCGGAGGTCGCCTCGTTGAGACCGCCGGACTCGCCGGAGTAGTCCAGGCCCGCGGTGTTGGAGGTGACGCCATGGCTCATCTCGTGACCGGCCACGTCCAGCGAGGTCAGCGGGTGCGTGTTGCTGGTGCCGTCGCCGTACGTCATGCAGAAGCAGCTGTCGTCCCAGAACGCGTTGACGTACGCGTTGCCGTAGTGGACGCGGGAGTAGGCGGCGACGCCGTTGTTCTTGATGCCGCTGCGGCCGAAGGTGTTCTTGTAGAAGTCCCACGTCTCCTGCGCGCCGTACGCGGCGTCGACGGCCGCGGTCTGGTCGGTGGTGGAGCTGGAGGCCGCGCCGGTGCCCCACGTGTCGTCCGCGTCGGTGAACAGGGTGCCCGCGGAGGAGGTGGTGGTGTGCTTCTTGTTGTACGTCTTGTGGCTGCCGCGCGTGCCGTCGGTCAGCTGGTACGTCGAGCCCGACAGGGTGGTGTTGAGGCTGACCGTGCCCGAGTAGAGGCTCTTGCCGGTGCCGGTCTCGATGCCCTGGTACTCGTGGAGCTTCTTGCCGGTGACGGCGTCGGTGATGACGTGCAGCTCGCTCGGGGTGCCGTCGTCCTGGAGGCCGCCGACGACCGTCTCGTAGGCGAGGACCGGCTTGCCGCTGCCCGCCCAGATCACCTTGCGCGGCGCCTGGTCGGCGGAGGTCTTCTCCGAGCCGGCGGACTTGGCGGCGGTCAGAGCCTGCTTCTCGGCCTTGGTGGCGGCGATGGCGGGCTTGAGCGAGGAGACCTTGATGGTGGCCTTCGTCGCCTTGGTGACACCGGCGGTCCTGCCGGCCTTGGTCTCGTGGACGACGAGGTCGCCGCCGAGGACCGGAAGTCCGTTGTACGTGCGCTCGTAACGTGTGTGAACCGTGCCGTCGGCGTCCTTGATGACGTCCTTGACGACGAGCTTCTCCTTGGCGCCGAGGCCTATCTCCTTGGCCGTCTCCGTCGTGGCGGCGTCGGCCTTCTGGATCAGGGCGGTCCGCGCGGCGGCGGACAGCTGTGCCGGTGCGCCGGCGAGGGGTGCCTTCCCTGAGGCGGTGGGGGTGGTCTGGGCGGACGCACCGGTGGTCATACCGGTGGCGAGCAGGGCTCCGGCCGCGACAGCGGTGGCGATGGCCAGAGTGGTGCGCTTGTGACGCGCGTAGAGGGGGGTCACGCAAGCTCCTTATGTGGGGGCGACCGGACGGCGTGGGGTGGCCGAACGGAAGGTGTGAAGTTGCGGTGCGGGTGAGCCGTGCGGTGTGAAGAGTGCCATCTGGGGCGCGTACATGTCAGGAGTCCATAAAGACCTTGGCCGAAAGTCGACCATCGGGTGAACAAATGGGGGGGTGGCCGAGCGGAATCGATCTTCGGCGTGGGGGAGTCGGCTTGGAACCCATGAGCGCAAAGGGGGCGCCGACCCGGGGAGTTGAACCTCCGGGGCGGCGCCCTGTTCTCGTGTGGCCTTCCGCCGCGGTTTACGGGAAGGTCAGTTTCCAGCTGTTGATGTAGCCGGTGTCCTGTGCCGCCTGGTCCTGGACCTTCAACTTCCAGGTGCCGTTGGCGACTTCGGAGGACGCGTTGACCGTGTAGGTCGCGTTCACGTTGTCCGCCGAGTCGGAGGAGCTGAAGTTCTTCAGGCGGTACGTCGAGCCGTCGGGGGCCACCAGATCGATGACCAGGTCACCGCGCCAGGTGTGCACGATGTCGACGGAGACCGCCAGGTTCGACGGGGCGTTGCCGGTACGGCCGGTGACCGCGATCGACGAGGTGACCGCCGCTCCGTTGTCCGGAATCGATACGTCGGTCGTGTTCTCGAACGACGTACCGCCACCGCCGCCACCGCCGGGACGCGAACCGACGTTCACGGCCGCCCACGCGTTCGCCACGGCCGTGTACTCGGCGCTCGTGGTGCCGTACAGCTCACCCGCCGCCGCGAGCGTGCCGGTGCGGGCCGCCGCGTAGTTGGTGGTCGAGGTGAACTTGGTGGTCAGCGCCCGGTACCAGATCTGATCGGCCTTGTCGCGGCCGATCCCGGTGACCGGAAGCCCGTCGGACGTCGGCGAGTTGTAGCTGACGCCGTTGATTACCTTCGCGCCGCTGCCCTCCGACAGCAGGTAGAAGAAGTGGTTGGCGACGCCCGAGGAGTAGTGCACGTCGAGGTTGCCGACGCCCGAGTACCAGGAGTCCGCCGAGCCGCCGTCCTTGCTGGGCTTGTCCATGTAGCGCAGCGGGGTGCCGTCGCCGTTGATGTCGATCTTCTCGCCGATGAGGTAGTCGCCGACGTCGGTCGAGTTGTTGGCGTAGAACTCGACGGAGGTACCGAAGATGTCGGAGGTCGCCTCGTTCAGACCGCCGGACTCACCGCTGTAGTTGAGGCCCGCGGTGGCCGCCGTGACGCCGTGCGACATCTCGTGGCCCGCCACGTCCAGCGAGGTCAGCGGGTCGGCGTTGCCGGACCCGTCGCCGTACGTCATGCAGAAGCAGGTGTCGTCCCAGAACGCGTTGACGTACGCGTTGCCGTAGTGGACGCGCGAGTACGCTCCCACGCCGTTGTTCTTGATGCCGCTGCGGCCGAAGGTGTTCTTGTAGAAGTCCCAGGTCTCCGCGGCGCCGTAGTGCGCGTCGGCGCCGGCGGTCGCGGCGTTCGACGTGGTGCCGTTGCCCCAGGTGTCGTTGGTCTGCGAGAACAGCGTGCCGGTGCCGGACGACCCGTGGTTCAGGTTGTACGTCTTGTGGCCGCCGCGCGCGCCGTCGGTCAGTGTGAAGTTGGAGCCCGACTGCGTGGTCGTCAGGGACACCTGGCCGCTGTACTGGGTGTTGCCTATGCCGGTCTTGATGCCCTGGTACTCGAAGAGCTTCTTGCCGGTGGCCGCGTCGGTGATGACGTGCAGCTGGTTGGGGGTGCCGTCGTCCTGGAGGCCGCCGACGACCGTCTCGTAGGCGAGGACCGGCTTGCCGCTGCCCGCCCAGATCACCTTGCGGGGCGCGCGGTCCGCGTCGGTCTTCTTGGAACCGGCGGCCTTGGCGGCGGTGAGAGCCTGCTGCTCCGCCTTGGAGGCGGCGATCGCGGGCTTGAGCGTGGCGACCTTGAGGGTGGCCTTCGTCGCCTTGTAGACGTGCTCGGTCTTGCCGGACTTGGCGGTGTCGACCACCAAGTCGCCCCCGAGCACCGGGAGTCCGTCGTACGTCCGCTCGTAGCGGGTGTGGACGGTGCCGTCGTGGTCCTTGATGATGTCGCGGGCGACGAGGCTCTCCTTGGCGCCGAGGCCCAGGTCCTTGGCGGTGTCCGCCTTGGCGGCGTTGGCGTCGCGTATCAGCTCGGCGCGCTGCGAGGGCGTGAGCTTCACGGCGACGGCGCCCGGGTTGACCTTGCCCGCCCGAGGTGCCTTCTCCGGGGCGGCGCTCGCGGCGCCCGACTGGACGGCCGCGGCCAGCAGGGCGGAGACGCCGATGAGGGCGACACCCGCGACGCGGCGCTTGGTGATGTGGGAGGTGCGTCTGTGGGAGTGACTGCTACTCAACACTGACTCCTTCTGCGTGGCCGCGGGTCGCACGGCCAGGGGAGACCGGACGATGGGTGACCCGTCCGGGCAGAACAGGGCGGTACGCGGAACCATGTGCAGGGGTCGTACGGCACTCACGCAGCGGGTGCAGCTATGGGGTTGCTGTGGAGTTGCCGTGGGAAGAGTGGCAGGAGATTGCGCTGTCTGTCAGGAGCGCGTCAGGAACTTGGCCGGAAATAGTTCGTTGTCCGGTTGGCCATGTTCGGTAAACGAACTGTCTGCGAGACCGTGAGCCGATCTTCCGCCGTGCGTACGGGAAAATTCGCTCCACGGACACGCACGGGCCGCGCTTAGCCTGACGCCATGACGCATGACGTGGGTTTCCGGGTGGGCGATGTGCTGTCGGTCGCCTGTCCGTTCACCGAGACCCGGGTGGAGGGCCTGGCGTGGGACTACCTCACCGGCTACGACATCCATCCGGACGACGGCATACCGTTCACCTTCGACCTGCTGTTCCGGCCGTTCGCGTTCCTCCGGCCCGGCGACGAGGTCGCCGACGCCGCGGGGCGGGCCTGGCGATTCGACGGCCCCTGGGACTGGCACGCCTTCGACGGCGCGGCTGCCCCCGAAGGCCCCGAGTGGCCACTGACGCTGCTGACCCGCGCCGGGGCACCGTGCGTCCCGGAAGCCGCGGCGGCAGTGGCGGGTGCCACGACGACCGGTTCCCACCAGGAGACCCTCCGGCACTGGACCCGCCTCACCGACGCCACCCCCACCCCGCCCTAGGAGACGCCCCGCCCCTCGCCGTGCCACGAATGCCACAGCGCCGCGTACGCCCCGTCGGCGGCCACCAGCTCGTCGTGCGGGCCGAGTTCGGTCAGCCGGCCGTCCTCCATCACGGCCACCCGGTCCGCGTCGTGCGCGGTGTGCAGGCGGTGCGCGATGGCGATGACGGTGCGTCCCTCGAGTACGGCGGCCAGCGCGCGTTCCGTGTGGCGGGCGGTCGTCGGATCGAGGAGCGCCGTGGCCTCGTCGAGGATCAGCGTGTGCGGGTCGGCGAGGACCACCCGGGCCAGCGCGAGTTGCTGGGCCCGCGAGCCGTCCACGAGGGGGGTCCCCCCTGGTCGAGCGCAGCCGAGGGCTTCGGGGCCCAGCTCGGTGTCCAGCCCCTCCGGCAGCTCCTCGGCCCAGTCCTCGGCGCCGACCGCCGCGAGCGCAGCCCACAACTCGGCGTCCGTGGCGGCGGGTTCGGCGATCAGCAGGTTGTCGCGGACCGTGCCGAGGAACACGTGGTGCTCCTGGGTGACGAGGACGACCTGCCGGCGCAGCTGCTCGGGATCGAGGGCGACGATGGGCACCCGTCCGACCGTCACCGTGCCGGCGCCCGGCGCGTCGACGCCCGCCAGCAGCCTGCTGAGCGTGGTCTTCCCGGCCCCGGAGGGACCGACGACGGCCAGCCGTTCCCCGGGCCGCACCGTCAGGTCGACCCCACGCAGCACCTCGCCGCCGCGGTCGTAGGAGTAGCGCACCCCCCTCACGTCGATCCGGTCGTCCACCGGGGCCGGGGCGCCGGACACGACGGCCCGCGGGGCCCGGCCGAGGCCCTCCACCCGCGCGAACGAGGCGCTGCTGCTCTGCAGTTGCTCGACCTGGTTCAGTATCTGGTCGAGCGGCTCGCCGAGCTGGCGCACATACAGCGCCGCGGCGACCACGGCACCCAGGCTCATCGCCCCCCGGGCGTGCAGCGCGCCGCCTACCAGCAGCACTCCGACCACCGGAACGACGTACGAGATCTCCACGGCCGGGAAGAACACGCTGCGCAGGAAGAGGGTGTACATCCGCTTTTGGCGGGATGTCTCCAGCGCGTCCCGGCTCGCGGTGACCCGGCGCTCCTGGAGCGCGAAGGCCTCGACCGTGCGGGCGCCGGACGCGGTGGCGGCGAGGATCTCGGCGACGTCCGAAGTGGCGGCGCCCTCGGCGAGATAGCCGGCGCGCGCCCGGCGCAGATACCAGCGCAGGGCGAACCAGATGCCGGCCAGGCCGGCCACGGTGCAGCCGCCGAGCAGCGGGTCGATGACGAAGACCGCGACGAGGATGAACAGGGCCTGCGCGCAGGAGATGAGCAGCTCGGGTCCCGCGTCGCGCAGCGTGTTGCCCACCACGGTGACGTCGGCGGTGCCGCGTGCGGTCAGATCGCCGGTGCCCGCCCGCTCCACCACCGAGGCGGGCAGCGTCAGCGTCCGCTCCACGAACTCCTCCCGCACCCGCGCCAGCGTCCGCTCTCCGAAGCGGTGCCCCACATACCGGGCCCAGCGCGCCAGCAGCAGCTGCGCCAGCGAGCACACCAGAATGACGAACGCCAGCCGGTCCACGGCGTCCACACCGCTGCCGGCCCGCACGTCGTCGATGATCCGGCCGAGCAGCCACGGCGCGGCCAGACCGGCCCCGGCGGCCAGCGCGTTGAGGCCGAGCACGGCGGCGAAGGCCCTCCCGTCCGCCCGGATCAGCCGTCCCGTCGCCCGGCGCACCTCGGCGGGCTCGGCGATCGGCAGTTGCGTGCTCATCGCACGGCCTCCTCGGCGTCGAGGGCGTCCATCTCGCGGGCCACCAGCGCGCGGTAGCCGGGCTCCGAGGCGAGGAGTTCGCGATGGGTTCCCATGGCGGCGGCCTTGCCGTCGACGAGGAAGTACACGGTGTCCGCCCGGTCCAGCAGGAGCGGCGAGGTGGAGGTGACGACGGTCGTACGGCCCTCGCGGGCGGCGCGCAGCCGGGTGGCGACGGCGGCCTCGGTGTGGGCGTCGAGCGCCGAGGTGGGCTCGACGGCGAGCAGCACCTCGGGATCGGCCAGCAGCGCCCGCACCAGGCGTACCCGCTGCCGCTGGCCGCCCGAGAGACTGCGGCCCTGCGCGTCGACGGCCGAGTCGAGGCCGTCCGGCAGCCCGAGGACGATGTCGTCGGCCACGGCCGCGTGCACGGCCCGGGTGACGGCCTTGTCGTCATGGTCCCGGCGTCCGCCGACCAGCGCGCGCAGGGTGCCCGCGAACAGGTCGGCCTCGTTGTCCGCGACCAGGATCCGTTCGCGCACCTGCGCCAGGGCGATCTCGTCGAGCCGTACGCCGCCCCAGGTCACCGCCGATTCCGTGTACCGGCCGAGGCGGTCGACCAGGGCCCCTGAGTCGGCAGGGCGTCCGCCGACCAGCGCGGTCAGCCGGCCGGGCACCACCCGGACCCCGGACTCCGGGTCGTGCAGCACCGCCGGGGACGAGGGCGCGTCCACCGCGTCGGGCCGGCCGGTGACGGGCTCCAGCGTCAGGAACCGTACGACGCGCCGGGCGGCGACCACGCCCCGGCTGAGCTGGTAGCCGCAGTCGATGAAGAAGTACACCGGCATGACGAGGACCGCGACATAGCCGTACACGGACACCAACTGGCCGACAGTGATGTCTCCTTGGGCGGCCAGCCGGGCCGCGAGCCAGGTCACCACGGCGAGGAACAGGGTCGGCAGCCCCATGCCCAGCGCCTGGATCCAGCTCGTCACCGACCCGACCCGGTAGCCCTGTTCCCGCAGCTCCCGCGAGTCCCGGCGGAAACGGTCGGCGAACAGCCCCTTGCCGCCGAGGCCGTTGAGGACGCGCAGGCCGCCCGCGAGGTCGGCGATCCGGGCACTCAGCACCCCCTGCCGCTCGCGGTACCCCGTCTCCGTGCCCTGCAGCCGCCCCATCAGCGGGCCGACGAGGATGGCGATCAGCGGCACCCCGAGCAGAATCACCACGGACAGCTGGAGAGAGACCGACAGCAGCAGCGCGGCCACCACCGCGTACGTGATGACCGCTGCCAAGCCGGGCCCGACGACGGTCAGAGACGTACTGATCGTCTGGACGTCGCCGACGCCGATGGTCACGACCTCACCGGCCCCGGTCTGGCGTGACAGCGCGGCACCCAGCCGGACCGACTGCCCCACCACGACCTTGACCGTACGGAAGTTGGCGTCCATCCGGAGCTTGGTCATGGTGCGGTGCCGCACCACGCCCAGCCAGGCGTTGAACACCCCGGCGCCCAGCACGGCGGCACTCCAGCCCGCCAGCGCCGCCTGGTCGCCCGGCTCCAGCCCCTCGTCGATCGCCCGCGACAGCAGATACGGCGTCAGCGCCATCAGCGCCATCCACACGCTCGCCACCACCGCGCCGGCCACGGACCGGCCCGGCTGTCTGCGGACCAGCCACCACAGGTAGTGCCACCCGCCACGACAGTCCGGCGTCCCCGGATCCTCGTACGCGTCGATCATCCGCCCCCCTCTCCCCTTGGTCCGCCGCTATACGAGGCTGTCGCGCCACGCCCGGTGCAGGTCCGCGAACCTGCCGGTGCCCGCGACGAGTTCGGCGGGCGTGCCGTCCTCGACGATCCTTCCGTGCTCCATCACCAGCACGCGGTCGGCGATCTCCACCGTCGACAGCCGGTGTGCGATGACCACCGCCGTACGGCCGCGCAGGACCGTCGACATGGCGCGCTGCACGGCCCGCTCGCCGGGAATGTCCAGGGAGCTGGTCGCCTCGTCGAGGATCAGGACCGCCGGGTCGGCGAGCAGCGCCCGGGCGAAGGCGACCAGTTGGCGCTGGCCGGCCGAGATACGGCCACCCCGTTTGCGTACGTCCGTGTCGTAGCCGTCGGGCAGGGCGCTGATGAAGTCGTGCGCGCCGATCGCCTTCGCGGCCCGCTCGATCTCCTCGCGGGACGCGTCGGGGCGGCCGATCGCGATGTTCTCGGCGACCGTGCCGGAGAACAGGAACGCCTCCTGGGTCACCATGACGACCCCGCGTCGCAGTTCGGGCACGGACAGGTCGCGCAGATCGACGCCGTCGAGGAGGACCCGGCCGTCCGAGGGGTCGTAGAAGCGGGCCAGCAGCTTGGCGAGCGTCGACTTGCCGGCGCCCGTCGAGCCGACGACGGCCACCGTCTGCCCTGCGGGCAGCGTGAGCGAGAAGGTGGGCAGCACCTCACCGCCCGTGCGGTACGCGAAGCGGACCTCGTCGAAGGCGACCTGGCGGCCCGGATGCTCGGAGGCGAGCGCGGGCAGCTGCCGGGGCGCCGAGGGCTCCGGCACGGTGGGCGTCTGGGCCAGCAGGCCCGCGATCTTCTCCAGCGAGGCCGCCGCGGACTGGTAGGAGTTGAGGAACATGCCCAGCCGGTCGATCGGGTCGTACAGGCGGCGCAGATACAGGACCGCGGCGGCCAGCACACCCAGCGCCAGCGAGCCCGAGGCCACCCGGTAGGCGCCCCACAGCACGATCCCGGCGACCGCCGTGCCCGCGACCAGGCGGGAGCCGACGACATAGCGGGCCATCTCCAGCAGGGCGTCGCCGTTCGTCTTCTCGTGACGCTGGTTGAGCACCCGGAAGTCCGCATCGTTGGCGGCCTCCCGGCGGAAGGCGCGCACCGGGCGGATGCCGTTCATCGTCTCCGCGAACTTCACGATCACGGCGGCGATCGCGGTCGAACGCAGGGCGAAGATCTTGCCCGCGCGGTGCTGGTAGAGGCGGATGAGGAGATACAGCGGCACGAAGGAGACCACCGCGACCGCGCCCAGACCGAGGTCCAGCCAGAGCAGCATCGCCGAGATGTAGACGAACGACAGGATGACCGTGACCAGCTCCTGCAGACCCTCGCTGAGCAGTTCGCGCAGTGACTCGACGTCCGTGGTGGAGCGGGAGATCAGCCGGCCCGAGGTGTAGCGCTCGTGGAAGTCGATGCTCAGCGCCTGCGCGTGGCGGAAGATCCGGCCGCGCAGATCGAGCAGCACGTCCTGGTTGACCCGGGCCGAGGCGATGATGAACGCGTACTGGAGCCCTCCGGACGCCACCGAGCAGAGCAGATAGGCGACGCCGACGGCGATCAGCGGACCGTGGTCATCCAGCCGCAACGCCGGTACGGCCCGGTCGATGGCGTACGCGACGAGCAGCGGGCCCGCCTGCACCGCGGCCTGCTGGAGCAACAGCAGAACGGTGGTCACGACCACGCGGGTCCTGAGCGGGGCGAGCAGGGAGCGCAGGAGCGTCGCGGTCGCGCCCGGGGGAGTGGGCAGCGTGTCCCGGTCGAAGGGGTCCTTGTACCGCTCGGGTTCCGGGGCCGGCTGTTCCTTGTTCGGCGCGGTGCTCGTGGGCGCCGCCGTCATCGTTCGTCCTCCTCTGCACCCGACATCAGGTGGGCGTACTCGGGGTTCGTGCGCAGCAGTTCGTGATGGGTGCCGACCGCGGCGATTCGGCCGCCGGACAGCAGGGCCACCCGGTCGGCGAGCAGGACCGTGGACGGGCGGTGCGCCACGATCAGGGCGGTCGTCTCCGCCAGCACGCGGCGCAGCGCGGCCTCGACCGCGGCCTCCGTGTGGACGTCCAGCGCCGACAGGGGGTCGTCGAGCACCAGGAAGCGGGGGCGGCCGACGACGGCCCGCGCCAGCGCGAGGCGTTGGCGTTGTCCGCCGGACAGGCTCAGGCCCTGCTCCCCGACCTGGGTTGCCGTGCCCTGCGGCAGGGCGTGCGCGAAGTCGGCCTGGGCGACGGCGAGGGCACGGTCCAGCTCGGCCTGGCCGGCGGTGTCCTCCGCGCCCATCAGCACGTTCTCGCCGACGGTCGCCGAGAACAGGGTGGGCTCCTCGAAGGCGACGGCGACGAGTTCGCGCAGCTCCTCGCGGGGCATCGCGGTGATGTCCCGGCCGTCCAGCGTGATCCGGCCGGACGTCACCTCGTGCAGGCGGGGGACGAGTGCGGTGAGCGTGGTCTTGCCGGTGCCGGTCGCGCCGACCAGGGCCATGCTCTCGCCGGGGCGGATGTGGAGGTCGATGCGTTCGAGGACGGAGGTGGCGTCGGCGGGGGCGTCGGGGTAGCGGAACTGGACGGAGTGGAACCGAAGTCCACTGTCCGTGACGGCTTCGCCGCCTTTGGATGTCTCCGTCTCCGGCTCCGCGTCCATCACCTCGAAGTACCGCTCCGTCGCCGTCGCCGCCTCCTGGCTCATCGCGAGGAGGAAGCCGATGGAGTCGATGGGCCAGCGCAGTGCGAGGGCCGTCGACAGGAAGGCGACCAGCGTGCCGGCGGAGAGACGGCCGTCGGCGACCTGGCACGTGCCGAGGACGAGGGCGGCGCCGATCGCGAGCTCGGGAAGGGTGACGATGACGGCCCAGATGGAGGCGAGCAGACGGGCCTTGACGAGTTCCGTGCCGCGCAGGCTCCCGGAGAGTTCGCGGAAGGCGCGGGCCTGGCTGCGATGGCGTCCGAAGCCCTTGATGATGCGGATGCCGAGCACGCTCTCCTCGACGACCGTCGTCAGGTCGCCGACCTGGTCCTGCGCCCGCCGCGCCACCTCCGAGTAGCGCCGCTCGAAGAGCCAGCAGACGATCACGACGGGGACGGCGGGAGCGAGGAGCACCAGCCCGAGCGTCCATTCCTGGGCCAGCATGATGGCCACGCCCACGAGGATCGTCACACCGTTGACCAGCAGGAAGGTCAGCGGGAAGGCCAGGAACATACGCAGCAGCATCAGGTCGGTGGTGCCCCGGGACAACAGCTGACCGGAGGCCCAGCGGTCGTGGAAGGCGACCGGGAGCCGCTGGAGATGCCGGAACAGACCGGCCCGCATCTCCGCCTCGACGCCCGCCAGCGGCCGTGCCACCAGCCAGCGCCGCAGCCCGAACAGCACGGCCTCGGCGAGCCCGAGCAGCAGCAGATACAGCGCCCCGAGCCAGACGCCCGCCGGATCGTGGCCGGCCACCGGACCGTCCACCATCCACTTCAGGACGAGCGGGATCACCAGCCCCGTACAGGAGGCGACCACCGCGATGAACGCCGCGGTGAACAGCCGCACCCGCACCGGCCGCACGTACGGCCAAAGGCGCAGCAGGCTGCGAACGGTCGAACGGTCGGCGCGGTGCACGCGCTCGGCCCTGTCTCGGGTTCCGGCGCGGTCCTCGGTTCCGGCGCGGTCCTTGGTCACTGCATCTGTGGTGGGCATCACGGGCGAGCCTACGGTTCGGCACTGACAGCGCCCACCGAGTTTTGGCCGGACCTGAAACGTTCGAGGACCCTTGGACCGGGGCGTTCGAGGGGTCGTACCGCCGCATCAACCGATCGGCTGATGCCGCTTCGAGCGCGATGGACGATGTGCCGCCCGCCGCCTCACGGGGACCCTCGGACCATGTCAGTCATCGAAGTCAGCGGACTGCGCACGTCCTACGGCGACCGGGCCGTCGTCGACGGCGTCTCCTTCGCCGTCGAGGAGGGCGAGATCTTCGGGATCCTCGGCCCGAACGGCGCCGGCAAGACCACCACCGTCGAGTGCGTCGAGGGCCTGCGCGTCCCCGACGCGGGCCGGGTCCGGGTCACCGGCCTCGACCCCGTGGCCGACCACGCGCGCGTGGCCCGCATCCTCGGCGCCCAACTCCAGCAGAGCGAACTGCAGCCCAAGCTCACCGTCCGTGAGGCCCTGGAGCTGTACGCCGCCTTCTGTCCATGTCCCCTGGACTGGGGCCCGCTTGCCGAGCGCCTGGGGCTCACCCCCAAGCTGACCACCCGGTTCGCGAAGCTCTCCGGCGGCCAGAAGCAGCGCCTGTTCATCGCGCTCGCCCTGATCGGCAACCCTCGGATCGTCGTCCTCGACGAGCTCACCACCGGCCTGGACCCGCGCGCCCGCCGCGACACCCGGCAGCTCATCGAGGACGTCCGCGCGAGCGGTGTCACCGTCCTCCTCGTCACCCACTTCATGGAGGAGGCACAGCGACTGTGCGACCGGATCGCCGTGATCGACCAGGGCCGGGTGGCCGCCCTGGACACCCCGGCCGGACTGATCCGGCGCTCGGCAGGGGCCACCGTCATCACCTTCACGCCGTCCGCACCGCTCGACGAGCGTGACCTGAACGCGCTCCCCGCCCTCGCCTCGATCGAGCATAAGGACGGCCGCCTCACGCTCTCCGGCACCGACCCTGCTGATCGTCGACGATCACCCCGTCGTACGCGACGGTCTGCGCGGCATGTTCGAGTCCGCGCCCGGCTTCCGCGTCCTCGGCGAGGCGTCGAACGGCGTCGAGGCGCTGGAGCAGGCCGCCGCCCTCGACCCCGACGTGATCCTCATGGACCTGCGCATGCCGGGCGGCGGCGGGGCGGACGCGATCGCCGAGCTGACCCGGCGCGGCGCCCGCGCCCAGATCCTCGTGCTGACCACGTACGACACCGACTCCGACACCCTGCCCGCGATCGAGGCGGGTGCCACGGGCTATCTGCTGAAGGACGCCCCGCGCGACGAACTCTTCACCGCCGTCCGGGCGGCGGCGGAAGGCCGCACCGTGCTCTCCCCGGCCGTCGCCTCCCGCCTGGTCTCCGCGGTCCGTGCTCCCCGGCCGCCGGGCAACGAGCCCCTCTCCGCACGGGAGCGCGAGGTGCTCGCCCTGGTCGCCAAGGGGACGTCCAACCGCGAGATCGCCCGTGAACTGTTCATCAGCGAGGCGACCGTGAAGACCCATCTCACCCATCTGTACGCCAAGTTGGGCGTCAACGACCGCGCGGCGGCGGTGGCGACGGGGTACGAGCGGGGCATCCTCGGCTGATCAGGCCGCCGGGTACGGCAGCAGCCCGCCCGCGGTCCTCTCCCACGACCCCTTCAGCTCGGCGAGCAACTCAGGCCTGTCCGGCGCGAGATCGGCCTGCTCGCGGGCGTCGGCGGCCAGGTGGTAGAGGTGGTCCTTGCCGGCGGCGTCCCGGTAGTACTTCCAGTCGCCGCGCCTGAGCGCCCGGTTGGCCCGTACCCGCCAGAACAGGTCCCGCTCCGGCAGTTCCTCGCCCCGCAGCAGATAGCCGGCCAGGCTGGTCCCGTCCAGCGGATACGCCGGATCGGGGCGTGCGCCTCCCACCTCCAGCAGGGTCGCCGTCCAGTCGGGGGAGAAGTTCGGCTCGTGGCTGACCTGGCCGGGGTCGATCCGGTGCGGCCAGCGCACGATCGTCGGCACTCGGATACCGCCCTCCTGGAGCACGAACTTCTCGCCGCTGAGCGGCCACAGATACGACCAGCGCTCGCCGCCGTTGTCGCTGGCGAACAACACCAGCGTGTGCTCCTCCTGTCCGGCGCGGCGCAGCGCCCGCAGCACCTCGCCGACGGCCGCGTCGAGGCTCTCCACCATCTCGGTGTACTTCGCGACCGAGCCGCCGTCGTAGTGGTTGAGCGCGGCGGTGATCTCCGCCTGGCTCTTGGCTGCCCGGATCTTCGCCGCGATCTCGGCGCCGGTCTCCTCGTCGCCCTCCGCCAGCCAAGGCCAGTGCGGCGTGGTGAAGTTGAGGTTGAGCAGCCAGGGCTTGTCGTGGTTCCGGCCGACGTACTCCACGGCCCGCTCGGTCAGGACCTCCGTGTAGTAGCGCAGGTCCTTGTAGGTCGCGTCCCCCTCGTACAGGTCGTAGTCGCCGAGCTGGCCGAGCTTGGAGAAGTACTCCAGTACGCCCCCGTGGTTGCCGAAGAACTCCTCCCAGCCCGACTTGGTGGGGCTGTAGTCGGGCAGCCAGCCGCAGTGCCACTTGCCGATCAGCGCGGTCGAATAGCCGGCCTTCCTCAAGAGGGAGGCGAGCGTGGGATGGCTGGGATCCAGACCCTGCGTCCTGTTGGCGATGGGCTCGGCGAGCCCGCCCTTCGTACGGCCCGGATAGCGCCCGGTGTACAGGCTGAACCGGGTCGGCGAGCAGGTCGCCGACCCCGAGTACGCGTCCGTGAAGCGCACCCCCTGCCGGGCCAGTCGGTCCAGGTGCGGCGTCTTGATGTGCGGCGCGCCGTACGAGGAGAGATCGGCCCAGCCGAGGTCGTCACCCAGGATGACCAGGAGGTTGGGGCGCCGCGCTGAGCCGGCGGATGCGGTACGGGCCTGGAACGGGCGCTCGGCGGTGGCCGCCTCGGCGGCGCCGGCCGTACCGGCGACAGCGGTGACAGCACCGCCACCGATCAGGCCGCCGAAGACCCGACGGGATATTTCGGACATGCGGGTTCCTCAGAACAGACGTGTCCCATGACGGAACACGCGGGGGAAGAAGGAAGAGGCCGGGGGAGGGCTCAGCGACAGATGGCGCTGGCCTGCCGGCACAGATCGACGTGGCGCCGCTCCACGAGCGCGACGTACGCGCACGGGTGATCAGCGGAGAGCCTCATGACCACGGACGTTGCCAGTGGGCAGGTTGAGCCGTCAAGGACGCGTCCATGGTGCGGACGTGCTTTCCTCGCCCCTCACTCCACCACCCGCAGCAACAGCACCGCCCGAGCCGGCACCGTGATCACCGCCCCCGCCCGATGCACCACCCCCGGCGCCTCCCCCTGCTCCTCCCGCGAGGTGTCGACCTCCACCTCGTACCGCGAGGCCCAAGGCGCCCCGGGAAGCGCAAAACTCACCGGCCGGTCCCCGGCATGCAGTACGGCGAGGAAACTGTCGTCCACGACCGGCACTCCCCGCGCGTCCCGCCCGGGAATGTCCCGCCCGGACAGATACATCCCCAGCGTCGCCGCCGGCGCGTACCAGTCCCGCTCCGTCATCTCCGTCCCCCGAGCGGTGAACCAGGCCAAGTCCCGCAGCCCGTCCGCCGAATGGGCCCGCCCGGAGAAGAACGCCCGCCGCCGCAGCACGGGATGCTCGTGCCGCAGCGTGATCAGCCGGGACGTCAGCGAGAACAGCTCCCGCCACCCGGGATCGTCGAGACAGGACCAGTCGACCCAGCTGATCTCGTTGTCCTGGCAGTAGGCGTTGTTGTTGCCTCGCTGGGTCCGCCCGAACTCGTCCCCGGCGACCAGCATCGGCACGCCGGTCGACAGCAGCAGCGTGGTCAGCAGGTTTCTCAACTGCCGTCGGCGCAAGACCCGTACGCGCTCGTCCCCGGTCTCCCCCTCCGCCCCGCAGTTCCACGCCCGGTTGTCGCCGGTGCCGTCCCGGTTGCCCTCCCCGTTCGCCTCGTTGTGCTTGCGCTCGTACGAGACGAGGTCCCGCAGCGTGAACCCGTCGTGGGCGGTCACGAAGTTCACCGAGGCGTACGGACGACGACCGCCCCACGCGTACAGATCGCTCGACCCGGACAGCCGATACCCCAGATCACGCACATCCGGCAGCGCCCCACGCCAGAAATCCCGCACGGCGTTGCGATACCGGTCGTTCCACTCCGTCCACAGGGGCGGGAAGGAGCCCACCTGATAGCCCCCGGATCCCACGTCCCAGGGCTCCGCGATCAGCTTGACCCGCCGCAGCACGGGATCCTGGGCGATGACGGCGAGGAACGGCGACAGCATGTCGACGTCGTGCATGGAGCGGGCCAGCGCCGCGGCCAGGTCGAACCGGAAGCCGTCCACCCCCATCTCCGTCACCCAGTACCGCAGCGAGTCGGTGATCAGCCGCAGCACATGCGGCTGCACCACGTGCAAGGTGTTGCCGCATCCGGTGTAGTCCGCGTACCGCCGGGCGTCGGACTGCAACCGGTAGTACCCCCGGTTGTCGATGCCGCGCAGCGACAGCATCGGGCCCAGCTCACCGGCTTCCGCCGTGTGGTTGTAGACCACGTCGAGGATGACCTCGATACCGGCCGTGTGCAGCGCGCGCACCATCCGCTTGAACTCACCGACCTGCTGTCCGGTCGTACCGGAGGCGGCGTACCCCGCGTGCGGCGCGAAGTAGCCGATCGAGTTGTACCCCCAGTAGTTCTTCAGGCCGCGTCGCAGCAGATGGTCCTCGTGGGCGAACTGGTGCACGGGCAGCAGCTCCACGGCGGTCACTCCGAGGTTGACCAGGTGCTCGATCGCGGCCGGGTGGGCGAGGCCCGCGTAAGTGCCGCGCAGTTCCTCCGGAATCCCGGGGTGCAGTCGGGTGAACCCCCTTACGTGCAACTCGTAGATCACCGAGTCCGCCCACGGGGTCTTCGGGCGGTGGTCGTCCGACCAGTCGTCGTCGTCATGCACCACGACACCCTTGGGGACATGCGGCGCCGAGTCGCGGTCGTCCCGCACGGTGTCGGCGACCTGCTGCTGGGGCCAGTCCCGGACATGCCCGTACACCTCGGGCGGCAGGCTGAAGTCACCGTCGACGGCACGGGCGTACGGGTCCAGGAGCAGCTTCGCCGGGTTCCAGCGGGCGCCGGTCCACGGGTCCCAGCGGCCGTGCACGCGGTAGCCGTAGCGCCGGCCGGGGAGCACGTCGGGCACGAAGCCGTGCCAGATCTCGTGGGTGAGTTCGCTCAGCGCAACCCGCTTCTCCGTGCCGTGTTCGTCGAAGAGGCACAGGTCGACGGCCTCCGCGCCGGCCGCCCACAGGGCGAAGTTGGTGCCCGCGACGCCGTCGGGGCGGACGTGGAAGCGGGCTCCGAGGGGGGTCGGGGCGCCGGGCCACACGGACACGGCCCGCGCCGCCGTACGGGGTGCGCCGTTCAGCGCGGGGGGCGACTGCGTGGGCAGCCCGCCCCCCGCGGCAGGTCCCTCCTGGACTGCCTCCTGCTCGGGTGCGCTCGACACCGGTCAGCCTCCAGCGGCTCGTGGAACCACGCGAAAAGGGGCGTGCGGCGTCCCGGCCACCGCTCCCCGTCCCGTCGTCCTCCCCACTGTTCTGCCCACAGCGTGGCTCGCACTCACGTTTCCCCAGCGGGGCACAGTCGTTGGGCCCCGTGTGAAGCACGTACACACGCGCGCGCGGCGCGCAGGGGCCGCGCTGGCCGCCGTACTGACCTGGGCCGGCCTGCTGGCCGGAGCCTCCGGCTGCACCTCGGACGGGATCGACGATCTCCTGGGCAAAGCACAGTCGCCCACGGACCTCATCCGCGTCTCGCCGGACGACAACAGCAAGGGCGTACGCCCGCAGCAGACACTGGAGGTACGGGTGCCCAGCGGGCGCCTGGAGTCCGTGAAGGTCGTCAAGTCCCAGGACGCGCAGGAGTCCCCGGTGCCCGGGCACATCACGGGGGACGGCCAGACCTGGAAGCCCGACGACGCACGGCTCGGGCTGGCCGCCAAGTACACGGTCGACGCGGTGGCCCTCGACGGGAGTGGCAGGCGCTCGGCGCGCCACACGACATTCACGACGTACGTCCCCGACCAGCGGTTCATCGGATACGTCACCCCGGAGAACCGCTCCACCGTCGGCACCGGAATGATCGTCTCGCTGGCGTTCAACCGGGAGATCGGGAACCGGGCCGCCGTCGAGCGCGCGATCCACGTGAGCGCCGAGCCCGCCGTCGAGATCCGCCCGCACTGGTTCGGAAAGGGCCGCCTCGACTTCCGGCCGCGGCAGTACTGGAAGCCGGGCACGAAGGTCACCGTCGACCTGCGGCTGCGGGACGTCGAAGCGGCCCCGGGGGTGTACGGACTCCAGGACAAGACCTTCTCGTTCACCATCGGACGCAGCCAGGTCTCCCTCGTCGACGCCGCCGAACACACCATGGAGGTACGCCGCGACGGTGAGCTCCTCGCCACGGTGCCGATCACGGCGGGCGCTCCCAACAGGACGACGTACAACGGGAAAATGGTCGTCATGGAGATGCTGGAGGTGACGCGGATGAACAGCCGCACGGTCGGCTTCGGCGGCGAGTACAACATCCCGGACGTCCCCCACGCGATGCGGCTCACCGACACCGGCACCTTCCTGCACGGCAACTACTGGGCGCAGGACGTCTTCGGCAACACCAACATCAGCCACGGCTGTGTGGGCCTGAGGGACGTGAAGGGCGGCAGTTCCGACACTCCGGCGGGCTGGTTCTTCGACCGCAGCCTCATCGGGGACGTCGTCGAGGTCGTCAACAGCCAGGACAAAACCGTCGCTCCCGACAACGGACTTGGAGGGTGGAACATGGACTGGAAGGCGTGGAAAGCGGGTGGGGCGGTGAAGTAGCCCGATATAGGGGTACGCGCACAACGGACTCCAGCCGACCCCCACACGGCCCAAGTTGGGACTGAACAGTGACATTCCCGGGGAGCCATCGCTCCTGGCCGTGTGATTAATTAGCGCGATACGCGCGTGGGACGCGCTGGAGTGCGGGCCTGATCAGGCCGTGCGAGGGGAGAACGACTTTGAACGGGCGACCGATATCGGGGGCGTCGGTTGGCGCGCGGACACACACGGGCAAGGGGATCCTGGCGCTGCTGCTGGGCGTCCTCCTGCTCGCCGTGACCGCCTGCGGCGGGGGTGGGGGATCCGGCTCGGGAGCCGGGTCCGGTTCGGGGGCAGGCAAGGGCAAGGGTTCCGCCACGGCGGACACCAAGGCCTCGCAGGCGGTCGTGACCATCGCCCCCAAGGACGGCGCCGATGACGTGAAGACCAGCGGCGCCCTCAAGGTGACCGCGACGAAGGGCAAGTTGACCGAGGTCAAGGTGGAGGACACCAAGGGCCACGCGGTCGACGGCACACTCACCGGCGGGGGCGCCACCTGGACGCCCTCGACCCACCTGGCGTCGGCCACCAAGTACAAGGTCCACGCCGTGGCCAAGGACGCCGACGGCCGTGAGGCGGCCGAGGAGTCCGCCTTCACCACCCTCACCCCGAAGAACACCTTCGTGGGCATCTACACGCCCGAGGACGGCTCCAAGGTCGGCGTCGGGATGCCCTTCTCGATCCACTTCACCCGGGGCATCACACACCCCGACGACGTCGAGAAGGCCATCAAAATCAAGACCGAGCCGGCGGTCGACGTCGAGGGCCACTGGTTCGGCAACGACCGCCTCGACTTCCGCCCCGAGCAGTACTGGAAGGCCGGTACGAAGGTCAGCGTCATCCTCGACCTCGACGGCGTCGAGGGGCGTCCCGGTGTCTACGGCAAGCAGGCCAAGACCGTGAGCTTCACCATCGGACGCAGCCAGGTCTCCACGGTCGACGCCAAGACCCACAAGATGGTCGTCAAGCGCGACGGCAAGGTCTACAAGACCATCCCGGTCACCACGGGCAAGCCGGGCTACGACACCTGGAACGGCCAGATGGTCATCAGCGAGCGCCTTCGGGTGACCCGTATGAACGGCGAGACGGTCGGCTACGGCGGCGAGTACGACATCAAGGACGTGCCCGACGCCCAGCGCCTGACCAACTCGGGCACGTTCATCCACGGCAACTACTGGGGCGGCGACGCCTTCGGCAACTACAACGCCAGCCACGGCTGCGTCGGCCTGCGTGATACACGCGGCGGCGGCGACCGGAATGCGCCGGCGGCCTGGTTCTTCGACCACTCGATCATCGGTGACGTGGTGATCGTGAAGAACTCCCACGACAAGACGGTCGCTCCGGACAACGGCCTCAACGGCTGGAACATGTCCTGGTCGGACTGGACCGCCTGATCGTTTCGCCTCCGGGCCCGGGGTGCCGTTCACATGTGAGCGAGCACACCGGGCCCGTTGTCGTTAACGCCCACTAACCTGCTCCCATGACTGTGCATCTCGAAGTCGCCGAAGGTGTGGGCACCATCCGTCTGGACCGCCCTCCCATGAACGCGCTGGACATCGCCACGCAGGACCGGCTCAAGGAACTCGCCGAGGAGGCCACACGCCGGGCGGACGTCCGCGCCGTGGTCCTGTACGGCGGGGAGAAGGTGTTCGCGGCGGGCGCGGACATCAAGGAGATGCAGGCGATGGACCACGCCGCGATGGTCGTGCGGTCCCGGGCCCTGCAGGACTCCTTCACCGCGGTCGCCCGCATCCCCAAGCCGGTCGTCGCCGCCGTCACGGGCTACGCGCTCGGCGGGGGCTGCGAGTTGGCCCTCTGCGCCGACTACCGCATCGCCGGGGAGAACGCCAAGCTGGGGCAGCCGGAGATCCTGCTCGGCCTGATCCCCGGCGCCGGCGGCACCCAGCGCCTGTCCCGTCTGATCGGCCCCTCCAAGGCCAAGGACCTCATCTTCACCGGCCGAATGGTCAAGGCCGACGAGGCCCTGACCCTCGGCCTCGTGGACCGGGTCGTCCCGGCCGACGAGGTGTACGCCGCTGCGCACGCCTGGGCCGTGAATCTCGCGCAGGGCGCGGCGATCGCGCTCAGGGCAGCCAAGGAGTCCATCGACGCGGGCCTCGAGACGGACCTCGAGACCGGACTCGCCATCGAGCGGAACTGGTTCGCGGGCCTGTTCGCGACGGAGGACCGTGAACGGGGGATGCGGAGCTTCGTGGAGGAGGGCCCCGGTAAGGCCAAGTTCCTCTGAGAGTTCCCCGGCCGGCACCCTCCAGGCA
Source organism: Streptomyces sp. NPDC048415 (assembly GCF_040651675.1). Classification (NCBI taxonomy): domain Bacteria; kingdom Bacillati; phylum Actinomycetota; class Actinomycetes; order Kitasatosporales; family Streptomycetaceae; genus Streptomyces; species Streptomyces sp. NPDC048415. The sequence continues at coordinate 28,456 of NZ_JBEZKJ010000097.1, forward strand.
GCGAAATTCACCCTCCAAGTTGCGCTGATCCCCTTGCAGTTGACGCGATGTCTTACCCGATGTCCCTCGAAGGGGCGGTTTATGCAAGCCTTAAGACAGCCTTAAGTCCACCTTGTCCGAGGCCGTCGGGGCTTGCCCCTCTCCGCACCGTTCCCGCAGGCCAGCCGGGCCGTCCCGCCCCCCGAACTGCCTGTGGCATATGTCAATCGGATGTTGCGGAATGGGTCGTTCCGGGGGGCGGATTCCTTCGGAACGCCCCCGAAGGGTGCTCTGGGCGGCCATGATGGGGGCATGGCGGGGCTGGAGGGTATCGAACAGCCGCGGCGGCACGGGAGTGCGACCGCGGCGCGCTGGACGCCTGCGGTCGAGGACGAACGGGCGCTCAGGGCATTGGAGTTGTTCGGCAATCCGACCGAGGCGGAGGTGCCGCTGCCGTCCCGCCCGGAGTCCGCGGCCACCGCGCGGCGGCTCACGCAGGTCGTGGTCCTGCGTCAGTGGGGACTGTCGCCGAAGATGACCGAGGACGCGGTCTTACTCGTCTCGGAGCTCGTCGGCAACGCCGTGCGCCACACCGGCGCCCGCGTCTTCGGACTCCGTATGCGCCGTCGCCGCGGCTGGATCCGCATCGAGGTCCGCGATCCCTCGCGCGGGCTTCCCTGCCTGATGCCCGTCCAGGAAATGGACCTCAGCGGCCGAGGCCTCTTCCTCGTCGACAAACTCTCCGACCGCTGGGGCGTCGACCTCCTGCCCCGCGGCAAGACCACCTGGTTCGAAATGCGCGTCGCAGACCGCTGACACCCCACCCCCACACGAAACCCCGGCCGCTGGGCAGCCGTGGCTCCTGAGCACGCCGCTTCCGTCCAGAACGTTCCTCGCCCCCGCCGCCCCTACCCATCCCGTCCCCGGGGGCTGCCGCCCCCGGCCCCCCGCTTCGGCCTGAACGGCCTCGTCCTCAAACGCCGGACGGGCTGAAAGCAGGCC
>NZ_JBEZKJ010000098.1:0-28517 GCF_040651675.1 Streptomyces sp. NPDC048415
GCCGCCGTCAAGGGCACCGGCGTCGGCGGTCGTATCCGCAAGCAGGACGTCATCGCCGCCGCCGAGGCCGCGAAGGCCGCCGCCGCCACTCCGGCGCCGGCCGCTGCCGCTGCGACAGCCGGGGGCCCTGCCGCCAAGAAGACCCCGGCCCTGGAGGTCTCCCCCCTCCGCGGCCAGACCGTCAAGATGCCGCGCATCCGCAAGGTCATCGGCGACAACATGGTCAAGGCCCTGCACGAGCAGGCCCAGCTGTCCTCGGTCGTCGAGGTCGACGTCACCCGTCTGATGAAGCTTCGGGGGAAGGCGAAGGACTCCTTCGCGGCCCGCGAGGGCGTCAAGCTCTCCCCGATGCCGTTCTTCGTCAAGGCGGCGGCCCAGGCGCTGAAGGCCCACCCGGCCGTCAACGCCCGGATCAACGTGGACGAGGGCACGATCACCTACTTCGACACCGAGAACATCGGTATCGCGGTGGACTCCGAGAAGGGCCTGATGACCCCGGTCATCAAGCACGCGGGCGACCTGAACATCGCCGGTATCGCCAAGGCCACCGCCGACCTGGCGGGCAAGGTCCGGGCGAACAAGATCACCCCGGACGAGCTGTCCGGCGCGACCTTCACCATCTCCAACACCGGCTCGCGCGGCGCGCTCTTCGACACGATCATCGTGCCGCCGAACCAGGTCGCGATCCTGGGCATCGGCGCCACGGTCAAGCGTCCGGCCGTCATCGAGACGGAGGAGGGTACGGTCATCGGCGTCCGCGACATGACGTACCTGACGCTCTCCTACGACCACCGTCTGGTGGACGGCGCCGACGCGGCCCGTTACCTGACCTCGGTCAAGGCGATCCTGGAGGCGGGCGAGTTCGAGGTCGAGCTCGGCCTGTAGTACCCGCTTCGCTGACGCGCTGCCCCCGTCCGGTGCTCCGGGCGGGGGTCTCGCGTTTCTAGTGCGGCTTCAGCGTCTCGTCCGTCCACAGCACCAGCGTCTCCACCCACACGTTCGGGATCTCCGTCTGGTACGCGGGCGTCAAGTGCCGTGCGCGATAGGCCGCGAGGACGTCGTACGTCGCGTCGAGGCAGTCCCGCGAGCCCGGATCGCCGGTCTCCGGGTCGATACCGACGAGGAAGCCGCGGCTCTCGACGGTAGGGATCATGGCGCGGGCGGAGCCGACATCGCTGGTCGACGAGGAAGCGCAGCGATAACGGCTGTACGGGTGGGCCGACTTGCCAGGGTAGTGCGCGTCGCGGGACATGTCGCTCAGCATCCGGGCGTATGTGCCCTCGGCGTGCCAGGCACCGATGTCGCGACCGGGCGCGATGTAGAGCGCGTTGGTGGGGTTCTCGACGGCGCCGTACTCCCAGCGGTCGGTGCCCGTGACGCGGAAGCCCCAGCCGGTGTGGCCGAACCGCTGCGCGCCGTCCGGCTTGACGAAGACGCAGGCACCGCCGGGACCGGCGGGCTGACCGGCCGAGCCCACGGGCGTGGAGCCCGGGGCCTGGGTGCCGCCGCTCGGCTTCACCGCCGCCCCGGTGTCCATCGGCTGGCAGCCGCTGACGCCGAGCACCGTGCCGGCCGCCGCTGCCGTCATCGCCCAGCGGAGCCCCCGATTCCATCCCCGTCCGCTCATGCATCCCCCTGGTGTTCACGGGGGTGCCCCTCACGGGAACCCCTGTGCCGCCCCCCACGCCGTAAGGGCCCCGCCAGTTCAAGGGGTGACACGGCCGTGACGCCTCCGCGCATCAACCGCTACGGGTCTTTACAGACACGACCACTCTGAGCGCGTGTAAGTCTCGTCTCACCTGCGGGAAAGCGCCCCCGTGCGCCCCTCACCGGCCGGGGTGCGGCCTTATTGTCTAAACGTCAAACGCCCTCGGGGTCCCCGTACCCCTCCCGAAGGAGCCTTCATGACCGCGCCCGTCGTCCACTCGCTGCGCGAACAGATCCGCGAGCACATCGTGGAGGGGATCGTCAGCGGGCGCTGGAAGCCGGGCGAGCGGATCGTGGAGCGGCGGATCGCGACCGAGCTGGAGGTCAGTCAGACCCCGGTGCGGGAGGCCCTGCGCGAGCTGGAGTCGCTGCGGCTGATCGAATCGGCGCCGAACAAGGGCGTACGGGTGAGGAACCTCACCGCCGCCGACCTGGAGGAGAGCTACCCCGTACGAGCCGGCCTTGAGGCCATCGCGGCGGAGCTGGCGGCCGAGCGGCTCGCCGAGGACTGCTCGGCGCTGGAGCCGCACGTCTCCGCGCTGTACGAGGCCGACCGGCTGTCCGACGGGACCGGCCAGGTCCGGCACACGGTCGCCTTCCACCGCGAACTCGTCCGCGCCGCGGGCAACTCGGTGCTCCTGCACACCTGGGAGGGCCTGGGCATCGAGGTCTTCACCGCGCTGTCGATCCGCTGGCTGGGGACCGTCCAGCAGTCGTACGCGGAGGAGCACGAGGCCCTGGTGGACGCCTTCCGGCGGCGGGACCCGCTGATCGCCGACCTGGTGAAGGCGCATGTGCTCGGCTGCGCCCCGCGGCCCTGACACAGCGGAGCGCACCCATGCTCACCTGCGAAAACCCTGCGAATCCAAGGCACCCGGTGCCTGCCTTGAAGGCACCGGGTGCCGACTTTCTCGATTCGGAGCGGTTTTCCCCTTCAACCCTTTGATCGATCATCGATCAGGGAGTTACAGTCACCGACGGGCTTCCACCAGAGCCCACCCGCCCTGTCCTGCCAAAGACCAAGGGCACCCCGAAAACCCCTTACCGATGAGGGAACCCCCCTCCGCATCCGGAAGGCGGCGCAATGACCGACCCCACCGCAATCCAGCCGAGCGAGCTCGACCAGCTCCCGGACCGCGACCCGGAGGAGACCGCCGAATGGCAGGCCTCCCTGGACGCCGTCACCCAGGCGGCCGGGCCGCACCGTGCCGCGTATCTGATGCGCCGCACGCTGGAGCGCGGCGAGGCGGGCGGCCTCGCGCTGCCCAAGCTGCTCGAGACGGATTACGTCAACACCATCCCCACCGCCGCCGAGCCCGTCGTGGACGGCGACGAGGAGATGGAGCGCAGGATCACCGCGTGGAACCGCTGGAACGCGGCCGCGATGGTGACCCGGGGCAGCAAACACGGCGTCGGCGGCCACATCGCCACCTTCGCCTCCGCCGCCTGGCTCTACGAGACGGGCTTCAACCACTTCTTCAAGGGCAAGGAGGGTGACGGGTCCGGCGACCAGCTCTACATCCAGGGCCACGCCTCCCCCGGCATCTATGCCCGCGCCTTCCTCGACGGCCGGTTGAACGAGCACCACCTCGACCACTTCCGCCAGGAGTCCGGCGGCAACGGTCTGCCGTCGTACCCGCACCCGCGCCGCCTCCCCTGGCTGTGGGAGTTCCCGACGGTGTCGATGGGTCTCGGCCCGCTCTCCGCGATCTACCAGGCGCGCTTCAACCGCTACCTCACGAGCCGCGGCATCAAGGACGTCTCGCAGTCCCACGTGTGGGCGTTCCTCGGTGACGGCGAGATGGACGAGCCGGAGTCGACCGCGGCACTCGGGCTCGCCTCCCGCGAGGGCCTGGACAACCTGACCTTCGTGATCAACTGCAACCTGCAGCGTCTCGACGGCCCGGTCCGCGCGAACTTCAAGATCGTGCAGGAGCTGGAGGCCCAGTTCCGCGGCGCCGGCTGGAACGTCATCAAGTCGCTGTGGGGCTCGGCCTGGGACGAGCTGTTCCAGCTCGACACCACGGGCGCGCTCGTCCGCCGTCTGCGCGAGGTACCCGACGCACAGGTACAGACGTACCAGACGCGCGACGCCGCCTACATCCGCCAGGACTTCTTCGGCGCCGACCCGGCGCTCGTCGAGATGGCGAAGCTGCTGAGCGACGACAAGATCCTCGAGTGTTTCCACCTCTCCCGCGGTGGTCACGAGTCGCGCAAGGTGTACGCGGCCTACAAGGCGGCCGTCGAGCACAAGGGCGCGCCGACCGTCATCCTGGCGCAGACCGTCAAGGGCTTCACGCTCGGCGAGGGCTTCGCGTCCAAGAACGCCAACCACCAGATGAAGAAGCTGACGGTGGACGAGTTCAAGCAGATGCGTGATCTGCTGGAACTGCCCATCTCCGACAGCCAGTTCGTCGACGGCGCGGTGCCTTACGGCCACCCGGGCGCCGACGCCCCCGAGGTCCGTTACCTCCAGGAGCGCCGCGCGGCCCTCGGCGGCCCCGCCCCGGCCCGCCGTACGCACGCGCTCGCGCCGCTGCCCGCCCCCGCCGACAAGACGTTCGCGTCCTTCGACAAGGGCTCCGGCTCGCAGAACGTGGCGACGACCATGGCGTTCGTACGCCTGGTCAAGGACCTCGTACGCGACAAGGTGACCGGCAGGCGCTGGGTGCCGATCGTCCCCGACGAGGCGCGCACCTTCGGTATGGAGTCGCTCTTCCCGTCGCTCGGCATCTACTCGCCCAAGGGCCAGACGTACGAGCCGGTCGACCGCGACCAGCTGATGTACTACAAGGAGGCCAAGGACGGCCAGATCCTCAATGAGGGGATCACCGAGGCCGGTTCCATGGCGGACTTCATCGCCGCGTCCACCGCGTACAGCACGCACGGTGAGGCGATGATCCCCTTCTACATCTTCTACTCGATGTTCGGCTGGCAGCGCACGGCCGACCAGATGTGGCAGCTCGGCGACCAGCTCGGCCGCGGCTTCCTGGTCGGCGCGACGGCCGGCCGTACGACGCTGACGGGTGAGGGTCTGCAGCACGCGGACGGCCATTCGCCGGTGATCGCCGCGACCAACCCGGCGGCGCTGTCGTACGACCCGGCGTTCGCCTACGAGATCGCGACGATCGTCAAGGACGGTCTGCGCCGGATGTACGGCGAGTCGGCGCCCGGCGAGGACCCGAACGTCTTCTACTACCTGACGGTCTACAACGAGCCGATGCCGCAGCCCGCGAAGCCGGCCGGTCTCGGTATCGACGAGGGCATCGTCAAGGGCCTGTACCGCTTCAACACGGCCGAGTCGGCGGGTCTGACCCCGGCCGCCAACGCCGCGCGGATCCAGCTGCTGGGCTCCGGCACGGCGATCCACTGGGTCCTCAAGGCGCAGCAGCTGCTCGCCGAGGAGTGGGCTGTGGCCGCCGACGTGTGGTCCGCCACGTCCTGGACCGAGCTGCGGCGCGACGCGCTGGAGGCCGACGCGGCGCTGCTGCGCGGCGAGGAGCGGGTGCCGTTCGTCCGCCAGGCACTGCACGGCGCCGAGGGCCCGGTCCTCGCGGTCTCCGACTACATGCGCCAGGTCCCGGACCAGATCGCGCAGTGGATCGAGCAGGACTACTCCTCGCTCGGTGCCGACGGCTTCGGTCTGTCCGACACCCGTGAGGCCGCCCGTCGCCACTTCGGCGTGGACGCCGAGTCGATCGTCGTCGCGGCGCTGGCGCAGCTCGCCCGCCGCGGCGAGGTCAAGGCCTCGGCGGTGAAGGAGGCGCGGGAGCGCTACGCCCTGTAAGGCCCGGGCTTGTGTGGGGCGTGGTGGCTTCGGCTGCCGCGCCCCTTCAGCGTTCCTGCCGCGCCTTCGCCGCCTCGGCTGCCGTGCCTTCGTCGCCGGTTCGTTGTCAGTGGTGCCCGGCATCATGAACGTATGCGTGCCGCTCGCCTGATCAAGATGGTGCTGATGCTCCAGTCCCGTCCGTGGATGACCGCCGCCGAGCTGGCGCGGGAACTCGAGGTGTCCGAGCGGACGATCACGCGGGACGCGCAGGCGCTGTCGGAGGCGGGAGTGCCGGTGTACGCGGACCGGGGGCGGTCCGGTGGGTACCGGCTGATCGGGGGCTACCGGACCCGGCTGACCGGGCTGGCGCGGAGCGAGGCCGAGGCGCTGTTCCTGAGCGGGGTGCCGGGGGCGCTGCGCGAGATGGGCCTGGAGGACACCGCCTCGGCGGCTCGGCTGAAGGTGTCGGCGGCGCTGCTGCCCTCCCTGCGAGACGCCTCGCGTACGGCGGCGCAGCGGTTCCATCTGGACGCGCCCGCCTGGTTCAGCGAACCCGGGACGCCCGAGCTGCTGCCCCCGGTCGCGGACGCGGTCTGGGACGACCGGCCGATCGTCGCGCACTACCGGCGGGGCGAGGCGGAGGTGCGGCGAACCCTCGAACCGTACGGGCTCGTGCTCAAGGCGGGGGTCTGGTACCTGTGCGCGCGGGTGCCGGAGCCGGGATCCTTCCGGGTGTACCGGATCGACCGGTTCACCGGCGTGGCCCCCGGCGAGGAGCGCTTCACGCGGGACGAGGGCTTCGACCTGCCCGGCTTCTGGGAGGAGCGGGCCGAGCAGTTCGCCCGCTCCATCCTGCGGGCGGAGGTCGTCGTACGGCTGTCTCCGGACGGGATACGACGGCTTCGGTACGTCCTTGATCCCGGGTCCGCGAGGCAGGCGCTGGACGCGTGCGGTGCCCCCGACGGCCGGGGCTGGGTGACCCTCACGCTGCCCGTCGAGTCCGAGGAGGTCGCCCACACCCAGCTCACCGGGCTCGGTCCCGAGGTGGAGGTGGTGTCCCCGGCGGCCCTGCGCGAGCGTTTCGCGGCGGACGCGGCTCGCCTCGCGGCGCTTTACGGGTGACCCGGATCCGTACGCATAACAATCTGCGGCACTCCACGTGCGTCCCCCCCGTCCAGGCCCGATGCTGGACCCGTGATGGACGAGACGGAGTTCTGGGAGCTGGTGGACACGACCCGCGAGGCCGCCGAGGGCGACCCCGAGGAACAGGCCGACCTACTCATCGAGCGGCTCGTCCAACTGGACCCGGACCTGGTCCTGGACTTCGCCCGGCACTTCGAGGCCCGCTACAACCGCGCCTACCGCTGGGACCTGTGGGGCGCCGCCTGGGTATTGCTCGACGGTGCCAGCGACGACGCCTTCGACTTCTTCCGGTGCTGGCTGATCGGCCAGGGGCGGGAGGTCTACGAGGGCGCGGTGCACGACCCGGACTCCCTCGCCGACCTCCTGGAGGACTTCGACGAGGAGATCGACGGCGACGGCGAGGAGCTGGGCTACGCGGCGGACGAGGCGTACGAGCAGCTCACCGGCACCGTCGCCCCGGACCTGGGTATCCCGCCCGCGGCCGCGGAACCCGAGGGCACCCCGCTCGACTTCGAGAACGAGTCCGTCATCGCGGAGCGCTACCCCAAGCTGTGGGAACGCTTCAGGGACTGACTGGTCCGGTGCGCCCCGAGGTCATGCCGCCGCTCGCCTGCGGCTGATGTCCGACGGGATGTAGGCCTGCGTCTGGTCGGCCTTCACCGCGTGGTACAGCGGAGCCGCGTTGGCCTGGTCGAGCGCCGACGCCGTGACCGCGGCCGGGCCCAGGACGACCGTCGCCACCGCGCAGATCACCGCCCACGGGCCGCGCGCCGCCTTCGTCCAGCCGTTCGCGTTCTCCGTGGTGTGTGTACGGCTGCTGTTCATGATCCCCGCCTCCAGTCGGCTTCTCCACAGACCGTAGGGCGCGTGGCTCTGGGGAGTCTGTGAGCGAGCTGCGGCGCCGCTGTGGCTGTGGGCGGTCATGCGTAGCGGCCCTGGAGGCGGGCCGCCCGTTGGCGTATCTCCGGCAGGCGTGCCGTCAGGGCGGCTCCGGGGCAGCTGGTCTCGTAGCCGGCGTTGTGTCCGGACACGGTGGGCAGCTCGGCCGCGGTTCCGGCGGCGTACCGGCTGAGGCTGTTGCTGGAGACCAGCCGGACCAGGGCACGCGGGTCGATGTCGGAGAGCCCGAGCTTCCACGCGGCGAGGCGGGCGATCGCCTCGGTCATCGCCCCCGGCACCGGCGTACCCGCCGTGAACGTACCGATCGCCGCGACCCCGGCGGTGCGGTGGTTGAAGCCCTGCGCGTGCGCGCCGGTGACGGGCCAGTCGACGCCGCCCGCGCGGCCCTCGTAGATCGTGCCGCAGCGGTCGACGAGGAAGTTGTAGCCGATGTCGTCCCACTGCTTCCTGGCGCCGGTCTGGCCGGCGTAGAGGTAGCGGATGATGCGGGGCGCGTCGGCGCAGGCGTACCCGTTCGGCGAGTCGGTGTGGTGGACGACGATCGCGACGACCCGGTCGTCGTAGCGGGGTCGCGGCTGGGCGTGGGTGCTCTTGGCGTCCAGCCACCGTGAGCGCGGCACGATGGACGGGCGGTCCGCGCCGTGGGCCGCCACGGGCTGGGCCGGGGCGGCCGGTCCGACCGCGAGGTGGGCCGTACGGTCCACCCCGGCCGCGCACATCACCAGCGCCATGACGGCGACGAGCCCGGGCAGGCACCCGAGCGCCACGAGGGCCGCGCTCGGCAGCCTCCATGGGAAACGCGCCGCGCGGGACAATCGCTTATCCCCCGCCGCGCGCGACGCTCGCCCCCCGCTCCGTATTCGTGGCCCCCGCGTCCTGTGGAAGACACGCATGCACCCACCCTGAACCCGATCCGCTCCTCCCGCGATGTGTGCTGTGCCACCCGGTGGAACCATCGTCGTGGTCCGGGACGTTTTTAGGAGTCCACGCGTGTGTGACCGTTTTCCCGGCGGCACACGCGCGTGCCTGATCACTGGGCGCGCCCCGCGCGTACTAGGGGGCCCAACAGAAAGGCGGCTCCGTGGACGTGCTCGACCTCCTGCTGATGCTGGTGATCCTGGTCTACGCGGCGTCCGGTTACCGCCGCGGCCTGGTCGCCGGCTGTGTCTCGCTGGCCGGTTTCGTGGGCGGCGCCGTCATCGGCGTGTGGGTACTGCCCTGGATGATGGGCCTGGCGACGGCGGGGACCACGGCGGCGACGGTGACGGCCGTGCTGACCGTGCTGGTGCCGGCGGTGGTGGGCCACGAGCTGGCGGGGCGGCTGGCGCTCAAGCTGCGCCACGAGCTGGACCGGGGACCGCTCAGGGTGGCCGACGGAATCGGCGGGGCCGCGGCGAACACGCTGGCCGTGCTGCTGGTGGCCTGGGTGGCCGCGAGCGTTCTGGGCGCGTCCTCGTCGACCGTGGTGACGCAGTCGATCCGGAACTCCGCGCTGCTGGGGGCCGTGCAGAACGCGATGCCGGAGACCACACCGACCTGGTTCTCGCGTGCGACCTCGGCGCTGACGGAGGCGGGCTTCCCGCAGGTCTTCAACCCGTTCGAGAACGAGCCGACGGCGGGCGTCGCGAAGCCCTCCGGGGACAGCGTCACGGCGAGCGCGACGAACGCCGCCAAGCTGAGCACCGTGAAGGTCGAGGGCGTCTCCGGCAACCAGGGACGGGAAGGCAGCGGTTTCGTCTACAGCTCCCAGCATGTGATGACCAACGCCCATGTGGTGGCGGGCATCGACCGGCCCACCGTGCGGGTGGGCGGGGTCGGCCGCGTCTACGAGGCCAGGGTGGTGCTGTTCGACCCGCAGAGGGACGTCGCGGTCCTGTACGTGCCGGGCCTCAGAGCACCCGTGCTGCGCTTCGACGGCATCGCCGCGCGCGGCGACTCGGCGGTCGTGGCGGGCTATCCGCAGGACGGCGGCCTCGACCTCCAGGCGGCCACGGTCGCGAGCCGCATCAACGCTACGGGCCAGAATATCTACAACACGGGCACCGTGACCCGCGAGATCTACTCGATCCGCTCCACCGTCCGCCCCGGCAACTCCGGCGGCCCGCTCCTCACCAAGGACGGCAAGGTGTACGGCGTCGTCTTCGCCCGCTCGACCTCGGACAGCGAGACGGGGTACGTCCTGACGGCGCACGAGGTCGCGAGCGACGCCCGGCAGGCGGCGAACGCCACGGCGCCGGTGGACACGGGCGACCTCGTCACGTCGTAAGGCGGCGCCGGGCGACCTCGTCACGTCGCAAGGCGACGCCGGGCGACCTCGTCGCGTCCGTAGGGCCGCGCCGGCTCAGAAGTGGGTGCCGCCGTCGATGCGCACTTCGGTGCCGGTGATGAACGCGCCGTCCTCGGAGGCGAGCATCGCGACGACACCGGCGACGGCCTCGGGGCCCGCGAAGCCCTCGCCGAGCGCCGGGGCCAGCTTGGCGAACAGACTCCAGTCGGTGTCCTCGGGAAGCCCGGGACCGACGCTCTGCCGGCTGGCGCCTGATCCGTCGGTCATGCCGGACGAGATCGAGCCGGGCTGTACGGCGGTGAAGCGGATGCCCTGCTTGCCGTACTCGCTCGCGAGCGCGTGCGTCATGGACTGGATGCCGCCCTTGGAGGCCGCGTACGCCGCCATGTACGGGTGCGCGAACCCCGCCGAGGTGGAGCTGAAGTTGACGACGGCGGGGCTCTCGCCGTCCAGCAGGTGCGCTATGGCCTCCCGGATCATCAGGAAGGTGCCGGTCAGGTTGACGGCGATGACCGTGTTGAAGTCGGCGAGGGACATCTCGTGGGTGTGCGCGGAGCGCAGGATGCCGGCCGCGTTGACGAGGACGTCCAGGCCGCCGAGGGCCCGGACCGCCCGGTCGACCCCGTCCCGTACGGACGCCTCGTCGGCGATGTCCACGAGGACGGTGGTCAGCCGTCCGGCGTCGGCGCCGGCCTTGGCGACGGTGTCCGCGAGTCCGGCCTCGCTCACGTCGGCGGCGACGACCCGGCCGCCCTCCGCGAGCATCCGCAGCGCGGTGGCCTGGCCGATGCCGGAGCCGCCCCCGGTGACAAGCGCGCGGCGTCCTTCGTAGCGGTTCATGGTGGGTCTCCCATGTCTCTCGATGCGCCTACACGGTACGCCGAGGTGGCACATTTTGCCAGGGCGGCAAAACACGTCCCTACCCATGTCCCGGGCGTACGCTTTCTCCCGTGAGCAGCCAGCCGTCCCGCGCGCCCGAGCCCCCCGCCCTCTCCCTGACCGAGCGCCGCAAGGCGGCCACCCAGCTCGACATCGCGCGCGCGGCTGCGGACCTCTTCACCCGGTACGGCCCCGACGGCACCACGGCGGAGGACATCGCCCGCGGCGCCGGGGTCGCGCTGCGCACCTTCTACCGCTACTTCCGCAACAAGCAGGACGCCGTGGGTCCGCTGCTCGCCGCCGGCGGCGAGCGCTGGCGGGCGCTGCTCGCGGCGACCGCACCGGGCACGGCGCTGCCCGAGGCACTGGAGAAGGCGATCGAGGAGGCGCTGTCCGCCCCGGACGAGCACGCGGCTGAGGGTCTGCGGCAGACCCGGGCGCTGCTGCGGGCGGCCGTGGACGATCCGGCGCTGCGGGCCGTCTGGTACCGCGTGAACCAGGAGTCGGAGGAGCGTCTGATCCCGGTGGTGGCCCGGCTGGCCGGCCCCGGCGCGGACCCGCTGGAGACACGGCTGGCCGCGGCGGCGGCCACCGACGCGATCCGGGTCGCCCTGGAGACGTGGGCAAAGAGCGACGCGGCGGTCGACGGCCCGGGCTCGCCCGCCGCACTGGCGGTCCGCTGTCTGCGTCAACTCATGGGCGGCATGGGCCCGTTGTTCGCCACGGAGACGAACTGATCAGAGGGAACGACCCATGAGTACGTCATCGACGTACTCCCCGTCGAGCAGAAACTCCTCGGGCAGGATCCCCTCCACCACGAATCCCTCGGACTCGTACAGCTTGCGCGCCGGGGTGTTGTGCCCCAGCACGCGCAGCGTGATGCGCCGGGCGCCCTGCCGCCGGGCCTCCTCCTGCACGGACCGCAGCAGGGCGCGCCCCACCCCGGCGCCGCGCGCCTCGTCGGCGACGACAAGGCCCTGGATCTGCCGGACGTGCACGTTGCAGGCGAGCGGGGTGGGGAAGCCCAGCCGGATATACCCCACCAGCCGGCCGTCGAACTCGGCGACGAGGTGGTCCCGGGGCCCGAACCGCTCGCTGTAGAAGGGCTCGTACGGCGGCCGGGGGCGCGGCGCGACGGCGTGCAGCGTGGACCAGGTGACCCGGTCGAGCCGGCCGAGGGCGTCTTCGTCGCCGAGAGTGGCGGTGCGTATGTACGGAGCTGGCATGCCGATCACTCTACGGCGGCGATAACGGGACCCGTCCCGTAATTTCCCCCGCATCCCGGGCAGGATGGACCCATGAGCGACTCACCCCTTCCCCCCGCCTCCCGCATCGCGATCTCCGGCGCGTCCGGCCTGATCGGCTCGGCGCTGGCGCGCTCCCTGACCGCGGACGGACACGAGGTCGTCCGCCTCGTCCGCCGTGCGCCCCGCGCGAAGGACGAGGTCCAGTGGGATCCGGAACGGGAGAAGGTCGACGCGGCGGGGCTCCTCGGATGTGCCGCGGTGGTCAACCTCGCGGGGGCGGGCGTCGGTTCGCGGCGCTGGACGGAGGCGTACAAGCGGAGGATCCGGGACAGCCGGGTGCTCGGGACGGCGACGCTCGCGGAGGCGGTGGCGTCGCTCGACGAGCCGCCGCGGGTGTTTGTCAACGGGAGCGCGATCGGGTTCTACGGCGACACGCACGGCCGGGCGGTGGACGAGTCGGCGCCGGCCGGGGACGGGTTCCTTCCCTCCGTGTGTGTGGAGTGGGAGGAGGCCACCGGGGCCGCGCAGGAGGCGGGCGTCCGTACGGTGTTCGCCCGTACCGGGCTGGTGGTGGCCCGCGGGGGCGGGGCCTGGGGGAAGCTGTTTCCCCTCTTCAAGGCTGGACTCGGGGGGCGGATGGGGGACGGGCGACAGTACTGGAGCTTCATTTCGCTCCACGACGAGGTGGCCGCGATCCGGCACCTCATCGACACGGAGTCCCTCTCCGGGCCGGTGAACCTGACGGCTCCCGACCCGCTCACCAACCGTGAGATCACCGAGGCCATGGGCCGCGTCCTGCGCCGACCCACCCTCTTCACCGCCCCGGCCCCGCTCCTGCGCCTCGCCCTCGGCGACATGGCCGGCGATGTCCTCGGCAGCCAGCGCGTCCTTCCTGCCCGCCTGCTGGAGTCGGGGTTCACCTTCGCGTTCCCGTCGATCGAGGGTTCGCTGCGGGCGGCACTGGATGTCAGCCCGTCCGGCGTTTGAGGACGAGCGCGAAGCACGATGCGGGGGTCTGGGGGCGGAGCCCGTCCCCAGGTACGGGACGGGCAGGGGTGGCGGGGGCGAAAAACCACGTGCACCCCCCATGCACCCGTGCACGGCTCCCGCGCGGCTTCCGTCCCTCACCCGCGCCCCTACCCTCGACGCGAACTCGGGTATCCCTGAAGCCAGTTGGGGGCATGACGTCCCCACCGGCCGCGCAACCTCGAGGAGGGGCACGTGCTAGAGCCCGCACGCCAAGCGGACGTGGACGTCGTCATCGTAGGAGCCGGAGTCGCGGGACTCGCGGCCGCCCAGCACCTGACCAGGGCAGGCCTCACGGCCGTCGTCCTGGAGGTCGCGCCCCATGTGGGCGGCCGCATGTCGACGGAGAAAGTGGACGGCTTCCGGCTCGACCGCCTGGGGCAGCCACTGTCCACTTCGTATCCCGAACTGCGTCGCACCCCGGGTCTGACCGGCCTGGCCCTGCGCCCGTTCTCCCCGGGCGTCCTGCTGCACAGCGACGGCCACCACCACCGCGCGACCGCCCCCACCGCGCCCCGGAGCACAAGGGGCGCACTCACCACCGCGCGCGCCTTCGCGAGCGCCCCCCGCCTCCCCCTGGCCCGCCCCACACGCGCGCCCGTACGCCCCGGCCCTCTCGGCGGCCCGCTCGACCAGTCCCGCCTGGCCACCGCGCTGGCCCGGCTCGCCGCCACTGCCCCGGACCGCCTCCTCGCGCGCCCGGAGCTCCCCGCGGCGCTGGCGTTGACCACCCGGGGCGTGCCGGGCCGTGCGGTCGACGGCTTCCTGCGCCCCCTGCTCGCCGCGCTCCTCAGCGATCCGGACCTGCGGACGTCGAGCCGCTGCGCGGACCTCGCGCTGCACTCCTTCGCGACCGGCCGCCTGTGTCTGCCGGAGGGCGGCGCCGACGCCCTCCCGGAGCTCCTCGCGGCCACTCTCCCACCGGGCACCGTCCACACGGGCGTCCAGGTCACGGCGGTCTCCACGACCGTCGTGACCACGAAGGAGCACGGCGAACTGCGCTGCCGCACCGTCCTGCTGGCGACCGGAGCCCGCACCGCCGCCCGGCTCATGCCCGGTCTGCGGCTCCCCGACTTCCACCCGGTGACGGTCCTGCACCACACCACGGACGAACCCCCGCTCACGGAGCCGGCCCTGCTCCTGGACGCCGACAGGAGCGGCCCGGTGGCGCACACCGCGGTCATCAGCCAGGTCGACCCGACGCGCGCCCCCGCGGGCCGCGTCCTCATCTCCTCGACCGTGCTGGGCGTGCCACCCGCCGCCGCCCACCTGGACGCGACGGTCCGCGCCCAGCTGGCCCGTCTCTACGGGACGTCCACCACCCGCTGGGAACTCCTCACGGTCCATCACGACCCCGAGGCGGTCCCGGCGATGCCACCACCGCACGACCTGCGCCGCCCGGTACGGCTGCTGGCGGGCCTCTATGTGTGCGGTGACCACCGGGACACGAGCACGGTCCAGGGCGCCCTCCACTCGGCCCGCCGGGCCGCCCACGCCCTGCTCAGGGACCTGGGCGCCCAACCGGTCCCCTTGGCGGAACCCTTGGAGGCGGCGGCCTGAACCGCCTCCGTGTCAGCTCAGCGCCGCCACCTTGTCCCGGTACCCGCGTACGGGCGCCGCGTCCTTGTAGGGCTCAAGGCGGCGCTCGAAGTCCCGTACGTACTCGACGACCCGCACCGACCTGATCTCCACCGCCTGCCCGGCGGCCTCCGCGCCCAACTGGCAGGCCTGGTCGAGCTCTCCGAGCCCGAGCCGTGCCGTGGCGAGCACGAGGCGGCAGAACAGCCGGCTGCGCGCATAGCCGGGCGCCCGCAGTTGCAGCGAGCGCTCGGCGTGCTGCGCGGCGGCCCGGTACTGCTGCAGATCCCGGTGGCAGTGCCCGAACTCGTCGGCGAGCTGCGCCTCGTCGAAGAACCGTGCCCAGTAGGGGACTTCGTCGCCGGAGCGGGACGCCTCCAGCGCGCGCTCGGCCCGTACGAGGGAGGCCGTGCAGGCCCGTACCTCGCCCAGCACTCCGTGCCCGCGCGCCTCGACGGCGTGCAGCAGGGCCTGCACCACGTGCGGCGCCGCCGATCCGACGCCCTGCTGGGCGACCCGGGCGAGTTGCACGGCCTCGCGTCCGTGGCCGAGATAGACGGCCTGGCGGCTCATCGTCACCAGCACGTACGAGCCGTACGCCCGGTCCCCGGCCGCCTGCGACAGACGCAGCGCCTGCACGAAGTACCGCTGCGCGAGCCCGTGCGCGGCGATGTCGTACGACGTCCAGCCGGCGAGCCGGGTGAGGTCGGCGGCGGCGGCGAACAGGCGCCGTCCGGTCTGTTCGCCGTAGGTGCCTCGCAGCATCGGCTCGGCCTCGTGTTCGAGATAGCGGACCAGAGCCTGGCGTGCGTGGCCGCCGCCGTACGCGTGGTCGAGGGCGCGGAAGAGTTCGCCCACCGAGCGGAGGGCGGCGATGTCGCCGCCGGTGACCTTCTGTCCGGGGCCGCGCTCGGTCTGGCTGCGCTGCCGGGGTACGGCCGGGCGGCCCTGCGCGGGGACGCGTGAGGGTGTCTCGCCGCGGGCGACCCGGTCGTCGGCCCGCCCGATCAGCCAGTCCCGGCTGGGGACGACGAGTCCCGCCGGGGTGAAGGCGATCTTGCGCAGCTCGGCGTGGCTGCCGGAGTCCTTGCGCCACAGGCCACCGACGATGTCGACGGCCTCCTCGGGGCTCGCGGCGAACTCCAGGCCTGCGTACACCGGGGCGCACGCGTCGAGGCCGAGGTCCTGGGCGCTGAGCCGGCGTCCGAGGCGGCGGGTGAACACCTCGGCGATGAGCGCGGGAGTGGTGCCGCGGGGCTGCTGCCCGCGCAGCCACCGGGTGACCGATGTCTTGTCGTATCTCAGATCAAGTCCGTGTTCCAGTCCGAGCTGGTCCACGCGACGGGCGAGACCTGCGTTGGAGAACCCCGCTTCTGCGATGAGCGCGGCGAGCTGACGGTTGGGGGTGCGCTGCGCGGGTCGTTCCGTCATCTGCGGTGCGGTCTCCTGCCTTCCGGGCTGTGACATGCCCGGATTGCCTGTGAGCAGCCCTTATGGCCTCGTGAACGGCGCGAATGTAGCGGAGCGTAAGCACGTCATCGCACGCTTCGGCATGCATTCATCCGATCGTGTGAGGATTGACCGCAGGGCTGACGAACGCCGGCCGGACGTACAGTGGCGTGGGCGCGTTACGTACCTGACGAAAGGTTCTTTCGCGTGCCCCACACGGGCACCGTCGCGTGCTCGACGAAGCTTTAGGGAGGCGCTTGCCGTGAGTGAGTTGCGGTTCGTCCGCATGGGATTCGGTGCCGAGGCCGTCGACTACCAGAAGGCGTGGGACGAGCAGCGCCAGGTGCATGCCGCCCGCTTCCTGGACGAGGTCCCCGACACCTGTCTGCTCCTTGAGCACCTGCCGGTCTACACGGCGGGCCGGCGCACCGCGGACAACGAACGACCCCTCGACGGCACGCCCGTCATCGACGTGGACCGCGGCGGCAAGATCACATGGCACGGACCGGGCCAGCTCGTCGGATATCCGATCCAGAAGCTGCCACGCCCGGTTGACGTCGTCGCCCACCTGCGCCGCCTCGAAGAGGCGATGATCCGCGTCTGCGCGGAGTTCGGCGTCGCCACCAGCCGGGTCGAGGGCCGGGCGGGCGTCTGGGTCCTCGGCGACCCGGTCGAGCAGCGCCCCTCCCTCGGCGGCCTCTCCCTCGACTTCGACCCCAGGCTGGCCGACGAGGAGTTCGATCCCCGCCTCGACGGCCCGGAGTACGCGCCCTCCAACGCGGGCCAGCGCCGCGAGGACCGCAAGATCTGCGCCATGGGCGTCCGCGTCGCCAAGGGCATCACCATGCACGGCTTCGCCCTCAACGTGAACCCCGACACCTCGTCCTTCGACAAGATCATCCCGTGCGGCATCCGCGACGCGGGCGTGACGTCCCTCGCGTACGAACTGGGCCGCGAGGTGACCATCGGCGAGGTCCTGCCGGTCGCCGAGAGGCACCTGCGCGAGGTCCTGGAGGACGCGGACCTGAAGCCGCGGGTGGTGGAGCGGGCGTCGGCGTAGGGCGCCGTGTTTCAGCCAGGCACGGGACCGGTACGGGCGGAGGAGGCGAAACCCGCCGACCCCCGCACCGACGCCGGGCACCCGCGCAACCAGCGGGAATGGACCCCCGTTCCCCAAGGTTGCCCACCTCGGGAACCGAGAACCGCACGGGCGTACCCTGGTGTACGCCGAAGAATCGAAGCTACAGGGAGCCGATGTGTCCGCAGTCGCACCCGACGGACGCAAGATGCTGCGCCTGGAGGTCCGGAACGCCCAGACCCCCATCGAGCGCAAGCCCGAGTGGATCAAGACCCGGGCGAAAATGGGTCCCGAGTACACGAAGATGCAGAGCCTCGTGAAGAGCGAGGGCCTGCACACGGTCTGCCAGGAGGCGGGCTGCCCCAACATCTACGAGTGCTGGGAAGACCGCGAGGCCACCTTCCTCATCGGCGGCGACCAGTGCACGAGGCGCTGCGACTTCTGCCAGATCGACACCGGCAAGCCCGAGGCCCTCGACCGCGACGAGCCGCGCCGCGTCGGTGAGTCCGTCGTGACCATGGACCTGAACTACGCGACCATCACGGGCGTCGCCCGCGACGACCTCGAGGACGGCGGCGCCTGGCTGTACGCGGAGACGGTCCGCCAGATCCACGCGCAGACCGCCAACCGCGAGGCCGGCCGCACCAAGGTCGAACTGCTCGCCCCCGACTTCAACGCCGAGCCGGACCAGCTCGCCGAGGTCTTCTCCTCGCGCCCCGAGGTCTTCGCGCACAACGTGGAGACGGTCCCGCGGATCTTCAAGCGCATCCGCCCCGGCTTCCGCTACGAGCGTTCGCTCAAGGTCATCACCGCGGCCCGGGACTACGGTCTGGTGACGAAGTCGAACCTGATCCTCGGCATGGGCGAGACCCGCGAGGAGGTCAGCGAGGCGCTCCAGCAGCTGCACGAGGCGGGCTGCGAGCTCATCACGATCACGCAGTACCTGCGCCCCTCCGTGCGCCACCACCCCGTGGAGCGCTGGGTCAAGCCGCACGAGTTCGTGGAGCTGAAGGAGGAGGCCGAGGAGATCGGCTTCTCCGGTGTCATGTCGGGCCCGCTGGTCCGCTCCTCGTACCGCGCCGGGCGTCTGTACCAGATGGCGATCGAGAAGCGTGGCGCTTACGTCGCCTCCCAGGCGGTCTGAGACACGCAGACCCCTGGGCGAACGAACGTACGACAAAAAGCGGTGGCACTGAGTGCCACCGCTTTTGTGTGAATCCGCGCACAAGTAACTCCCCCTCCTCACTGGTCCATTCCGTGCGCCCGGGGCGTCCGTCGCAGATGGGGACACCGTTTGGGCCACGTCAACGTGCGCGCCCGCCACATCAAGGCTTCATTGGTGTTTGACCGGTCGGTCACGCCCTGGTAACACCAATCAGTGACCCTGGTCTTACGCCACGTACAACCCCATCCGAGCCGCCGATCCCGAGGGGGGACCTCCATCATGCAGGCCGCGCCCGTACGCGCCACCGCCATCCCGTCGTTCACCGATGCACTCCGTGCCGTCGAGTCGCTGCTCATGAGCAGCGGTCAGCGCACCGCTCGCCGCAATGCCTGGACCTCCGTCCTGGAGGACCGGCGCCGTGCCAAGGACCGGGTCGAGGCGCAGCGCGTGCTGGAATCCGTCGCGACACGTTCGTAGCCGTCCCCTCCGCGGTACCGCGTCCCCGCTCTCCGGTACTGCCGTCGTCGGCGCCTCCCGGGCCACGTAGACTCGTGGCATGGCGAGGAAGGAAACCGCAGCGGACGCTGCGAACCCCGGGCGACTCAAGCAGATCGCCCTGACGTACAAGATGACTCGCAAGGCCGACTCCAAGATCGGTCTTGTACTCGCGGCTGTCGGAATTCTCACCCTCGGTGTCTTCCTCGCGATCGGCTTCTTGATCGGCCACCCGGTCTATGTCGGCATTCTCGGCCTCCTGCTCGCCTTCCTCGCGACGGCGATCGTCTTCGGGCGCAGGGCCGAGCGCGCCGCCTTCGGGCAGATGGAGGGGCAGCCGGGCGCTGCCGCGGCCGTTCTCGACAATGTCGGCCGAGGCTGGACCACGACCCCGGCGGTGGCGATGAACCGCAGCCAGGACGTGGTGCACCGCGCGGTCGGCAAGGCCGGCATCGTGCTGGTCGCCGAGGGCAACCCGAACCGGGTGAAGAGCCTGCTGGCCGCCGAGAAGAAGAAGATGGCGCGGATCGTCGCGGACGTCCCGGTCCACGACATTCTCGTGGGCAGCGGCGAGGGCCAGGTGGAGCTCAAGAAGCTCCGCACGGCGATGCTGAAGCTGCCGCGCGTCCTCAGCGGCCCGCAGGTCACCGCGACCAACGACCGGCTGCGCGCACTGGGCGACCTGATGAGCAACATGCCGCTGCCGAAGGGTCCGATGCCCAAGGGCATGCGGATGCCGCGCGGCGGGCCGAAGGCCCGCTGACATCCCTCCTACGCGAAAGGGGGCGCCCGGAGAGATCCGGGCGCCCCCTTCGTCGTATGGACGCTTTGACGCTCTCTACTTACGAACCTCGACCGTGCCCGCGAAACGGTCGTGCAGGCCGCGACCGTCACGGTCCCAGATCAGGGCCGGGACGGCGAGGAACAGCAGAACCGTGCGCAGCAGGGCGCGCAGCGGGTTGACCCGGCCGGTGCCCAGGCAGACCACCCGCAGGCCGAAGAGCCGCTTGCCGGGGGTGAAGCCGAGCGAGCCGACCGTGAGGACGATCAACACGAAGAGGATGAGCGGCGCCCAGACTTGGGCCGCCCGGTTATAGCTGTCCGTGAGCAGCCCGTATGCGATCAACAGACACAGGCCCCAGTCGACGGCGAGGGCGCCGAGACGGCGGCCGGGGCGAGCGATCGAGCCCGGTCCGTGCTCCGGGAGACCGAGCTGTTCACCCCGGTATCCGAAGTCGACACCGGCTTCCTCCGCGGCCGCGCGAGGTCCGGAGAGCCACGATCCGATTGCTTCCCTGTTGTCCACCCGTCCACGGTACTGTGCCCGTTTTGCCATACGGACAGGAGGGGCCGGGGCGACCCGGGTCGGTTAACTTGGGCGAAACAAATGGGTCACGCTTGAGAAATCACCCGTCCCTAAGGTCGGCCTCAGCGTGTGCCACCGCACTGGCCGCACGAACGAACTACCACCCCGGTCCACAGTGGGCGGGAGTAGGAGGAGCTGGATGTTCCAGAACGCCGACGAGGCCAAGAAGTTCATCGCGGACGAGGACGTCAAGTTCATCGACGTCCGCTTCTGCGACCTGCCGGGTGTGATGCAGCACTTCACGCTGCCGGCGACGGCCTTCGACCCGGACGAGGAACTGGCCTTCGACGGCTCCTCGATCCGCGGCTTCCAGGCCATCCACGAGTCCGACATGGCGCTCCGCGCCGACCTGTCCACCGCGCGCGTCGACGCCTTCCGCCGCGACAAGACGGTCAACATCAACTTCTTCATCCACGACCCGATCACCGGCGAGCAGTACTCCCGTGACCCGCGCAACGTGGCGAAGAAGGCCGAGGCCTACCTCGCGTCGACCGGTATCGCCGACACCGCGTACTTCGGCCCCGAGGCCGAGTTCTACGTCTTCGACAGCGTGCGCTTCGACACCAAGTCGAACGAGGCCTTCTACCACATCGACTCCGAGGCGGGCGCCTGGAACACCGGTGCGCTGGAGGACAACCGCGGCTACAAGGTCCGCTACAAGGGCGGCTACTTCCCGACCCCGCCGGTCGACCACTTCGCCGACCTGCGCGCCGAGATCTCCCTCGAGCTGGCCGCCTCCGGTCTCCAGGTCGAGCGCCAGCACCACGAGGTGGGCACCGCCGGCCAGGCCGAGATCAACTACAAGTTCAACACGCTGCTCGCCGCGGCCGACGACCTCCAGCTCTTCAAGTACATCGTGAAGAACGTCGCCTGGCGCAACGGCAAGACCGCGACCTTCATGCCGAAGCCGATCTTCGGTGACAACGGCTCGGGCATGCACGTCCACCAGTCGCTGTGGGCCAACGGCGACCCGCTGTTCTACGACGAGGCCGGTTACGCGGGTCTGTCGGACACCGCCCGCTTCTACATCGGCGGCATCCTCAAGCACGCCCCCTCCCTCCTCGCCTTCACGAACCCGACGGTGAACTCCTACCACCGCCTGGTCCCCGGCTTCGAGGCCCCGGTCAACATGGTGTACTCGCAGCGCAACCGCTCCGCCGCCATGCGTATCCCGATCACCGGCTCGAACCCGAAGGCCAAGCGCGTCGAGTTCCGTGCGCCGGACTCCTCCGGCAACCCGTACCTCGCCTTCTCGGCCCTCCTCCTCGCGGGCCTCGACGGCATCAAGAACAAGATCGAGCCGGCCGAGCCGATCGACAAGGACCTCTACGAGCTGGCCCCCGAGGAGCACGCGAGCGTCGCGCAGGTTCCGACCTCGCTCCCGGCCGTCCTCGACCGTCTCGAGGCCGACCACGAGTTCCTCCTCCAGGGCGACGTCTTCACGTCCGACCTGATCGAGACGTGGATCGACTACAAGCGCACCAACGAGATCGCTCCTCTGCAGCTGCGTCCGCACCCGCACGAGTTCGAGCTCTACTTCGACGTGTAAGACGGGCAAGTCGACACGGCTTCCGTACGGAGCCCCGTCATCGCCTTCGGGTGGTGGCGGGGCTCCGTCGTTGTGTGCCCGGCATAAAGGCCGTTGTGTGCCCGGCATAAATAAGTGGCACTTGACAGGGCAGTTCTTTGCCCACCATGGGGTGATAGAGGCCTGTTCATGGGCGAGCGCGGGCGCACAATGGAAAGCGGGACGAGTGCCTGAGTGTGGGATGGTGCGGGATGCAGAGTCGGTTTCGGAGTGATCGGCGGCTGACCGTGCGGATGACGGTCACGTTGTTTCTGCTCGGATTGCTGTACGTGGCGTTCGTCGCCGCGTTGATCGTGTTGCTGAAGTCCTGGGTGCTGGTCGTGGTGATCGCGGCCGGGCTGCTCGGCGCGCAGTACTGGTTCTCGGACCGGATCGCGCTGTACGCGATGCACGGGCGGATCGTGGAGCGGGAGGAGTATCCCCAGCTGCACGGGGTGGTCGACCGGCTGTGTGCCGTGGCCGACATGCCGAAGCCGCTCGTCGCCGTGTCCGATCTCGATATGCCGAACGCGTTCGCGACCGGGCGGAACGCCGATCACGCGGTGCTGTGTGTGACCACCGGGCTGCTGCGGCGGCTGGAGCCCGACGAGCTCGAGGGCGTACTCGCGCACGAGCTGTCGCATGTGGCGCACAAGGATGTCGCCGTGATCACCGTCGCCTCGTTCCTCGGGGTGCTCGCCGGGCTGATCGTGCGGTTCGCGTTCTACTCTCAGCTCTTCGGCGGGCGCGGCAGGAAGGACCAGAACACGCTGGCGGTCTTCATGGCGGTGATGGCCGTCTCCGCCGCCGTGTACGCGATCAGCTTCCTGCTCATCCGGGCGCTGTCCCGGTACCGCGAGCTGGCCGCCGACCGGGCCGCGGCCCTGCTCACCGGACGTCCCTCGGCGCTGGCGTCCGCGCTGACCAAGGTCACCGGGGACATCGGGCGGATTCCGACCAAGGACCTGCGGACGGCGCAGGCGTTCAACGCCTTCTACTTCACGCCCGCCCTCGGCGCCGAGCCGGGTATCGCCAAGTACTTCTCCACCCACCCGAGCCTGGAGCAGCGGCTCGAGCAACTGGCCCGTATCTCCGCCGAGCTGGGCGAGGCGGCGGCGCCCGGAAAGGCCACCTGACCAGATGGGATTCCTGGACATCCTGCTCGGCCGCAGCAAGCCCGTCGCACCCGATCTCGACCAGCTCTTCGGGCTGGCGTCGGCGGCCGTGACCCTGCAGGCGGCCGCCGGGTTCACGCCGACCGGGACGGGTGCGGTGTGCTTCGCCACGGTGGAGGGCGCGGCCTTCGCCCAGGCGCACGAGGAGGTGCAGGCGCTGCTCGACGCCGATGCTGAGCGCAGCGGGCCGCCCGTGGAGCTCAGCCGGGACGAGTACGGGTACTCGTGGCTGGTCTCACGGAGGGAAGC
Organism: Streptomyces sp. NPDC048415; assembly: GCF_040651675.1. Lineage (NCBI taxonomy): Bacteria > Bacillati > Actinomycetota > Actinomycetes > Kitasatosporales > Streptomycetaceae > Streptomyces > Streptomyces sp. NPDC048415. Next base: position 23,081 of record NZ_JBEZKJ010000098.1, read on the forward strand.
CGATGACCTGCCCGCCCTGGTGAGCGATCTGCACGCGGTCAACAGCGCGCTGGAGAGCACCGGCTTCGGACCGCAGCTGCTCTGCTCGGTGGTGGGTTTCCAGGATTCCGGGCAGCGGCGGCTCGGGCTCGTCTATCTCTACAAGCGCGGGACGTTCTACCCCTTCGCACCGTCGGCCGGTGGGGACCAGCGGCGCGACAACGCGCTGGAACTGCAGATCAAGGCAGCGCTCACCGACGATCTGCGGATGGAGCAGGATCTCGGCCGCTGGTTCCCGATCTGGGGTGCCCCGGCTCTGTGAACCGGGGCACCGGGCGTTACTTCTGGCGCTCCTGGCGGCGCGCCTCGCGCGGGCGCTCCCTGCGGTAGCGGCGCTCCCACTTGGCCTGCCGGTCACGGCGGTCCCGGTACGCGCGGTAGCTGGGGTCCGGGCGCGCGGACGAGGGTCCGCCGCCCGACGAGGACGCGGTGCCGGGGGCGCCGCCGGTGCGGCCGTAGCGGACGTACAGGAAGAGGAGGGCGGCCGCGGCGAGCCACAGGACGTGGTTGCCGAAGCCCATGACGGCCAGGATCACGGCCGCGGAAATGATTAAGGTTCCCATGGCGGGACTCCGTGTGGCGTGGATGGCTGAGCGGTGATGGATGTGGATCTCCCCGACGGGGCGCTGGGGGTGGGCAACCGTCCGTCGGTGCGTAGAGAGTAGCCCCGAGTCCGCCAGGTGATGCCTCTCCTGCGGAAGGCGGGACCAGCAGCTCCGCAACGCCTGTCCAGCGTAGGGACGACGCTCATGGACACGCATCTCCTTTTCTCCCGACTACGCGCCTTTCGCCGCCGCTACAGAGTCGGCCAACGTGCCAAAACGGTCATAGGGGGCGCCCCGCGTGAGCAATCTGTTGGCTGTGGGGCGTGGTGATCGGGCTGCTCTTCCTGGCACCGCTGCTCGGCGCGGCGGTGGGCGCGGGGGCGGGTGCCGCCGGGCGCGGGTGCCGCCGGGGGCGGGTGCCGCCGGGCGCGGGTGCCGCCGGGCGCGGGTGCCGCCGGGGCGCGGTCACGGACACCGACGCCGGCGCGTCCAGTGGTGCGCAGAGTGGCACGTCCGGGGATGCGCCCGGTGGTACGCCCGCCTCCTGACGCCCCGTCTGCTGAGCGGTCTGAGGGACGTGCGTAAATGGGGGGATGCTGTCCTCCTTCACGCACCACCACGACGGTGAACGACTGAGCTGCGTCAGCGGCGGAGACGACGGTGGTGGCGCCGGCGGTGGCGACGCGGCCACCGCCGTCCTGCTGCACGGCGCCGGTATCGGCAGCAAGGAGCGCCTGCTCCCTCTCCTCGAGGACTTCGTCGTACGCGGCTGCCGGGGGCTGGCCCTCGACTTCTCAGGGCACGGCGAAAGCACCGGCGCGCTCGGGGAGTTGAGCCTTGAGCGGCGCTTTGAACAGGCCGTTTCCGTCATCGACGCGACGGTCCCTGCGGACGGCCGGCTGATCCTCGTCGGGTTCAGCATGAGCGGCCAGACGGTCGCAGATCTCGCGGGCCACTACGGGAAGCGGGCAGTGGCTCTCGGGCTGTGCGCTCCGGCGGTGTACGGCGCTGAAGCGTGGCCTGTTGCGTTCGGCGAGGGCGAGAGCCGCTTCAGCGAGATCATCCGTACGCCGGACAGCTGGCGGCGCTCCCCCGCGCTCGGCGTCCTGCGGGCGTACGCGGGACGGGCGGTGCTCGCCGTGCCCGGCAACGACACCGTCATCCCGTCCGCGGTGACCGAGGCGGTGGCGGAGGCACTCGCCGCCGGCTCCCGGTTCACGCGGTTCGATCTGCCCGACGCGGAGCACATGCTGGGCCTCTGGTTCCGCCACCACGCCGAGGACCGGCGAAACTTCGTGGATCTCCTGCTCACCGAACTCGACGACCAAGAGCGGACGGCGAACCGGGCGACCGTACCAGGGCGTTGACGTCCTCGCGGGTGGTCGCCGCTCCCGCTCGGGTGCCCGGCGGTCAGACGCCGGGAGCCGCCGGGATCACCCCGGCCGCCACGGCCGCTCCCAGTGCCGCGTGGTCGTCGGCGTTCTGGTCCGCGTAGCGCAGCGCGAAGTCCGCGACCGCGCGTTCGAAGGTGTCGGCGCCGCCGAGGTACGCGGCGATCGCGATGCGGTCGCCGGAACGGGCGTGGGCGCGCGCCAGAGCGGTGCCGCACAGCCGGGCGTAGTTGCGCTGTTCGCCGGGGCTCATGCCGGCGACGTCCGCGGAGCCCTTCATGTCGCGCAGTTGGCGCCAGTAGAACGCCCGTCCCTGCGGTCCGCTCACCCAGCCGAGGAAGATGTCGCTCGCGGCCTGGAGCAGCCGCTGCCCCGCGACGACCCGGTGCCCCGGATGGACGTACGGGCCGCTGGGCAGGTGCTCTTCGAGTACGGACGTGCCGGCCTCCTTGATCTGCAGGAACAGCGGGTCGTCCGCGTCCCGTCCGGCGAGCAGCACGAGGAAGCAGCGGGTGCCGACGCTGCCCACGCCGACGACTTTGCGGGCGGCGTCGGCGAAGCGGTAGCGGTCGAGGAGGAGGCGGCGCTCCTCGGGGAGCGTGGAGCGGTAGTCGCTGAAGATCTTGCGCAGCGAGGCCATGTCGGGGGCTCCGGCCGGTTCCAGCAGGGGCGGGTCGTGCACGATGCGGGGGCGTCCGTCGACGGTCTCGGTGAGTTTGCCCAGCGCGTGGAGGTCGGTTCGGCGTCGGGCGCGGGTGAGGCTCGACTCGACCTGTCCCCGGCGGCGGGCGGAGCGGATCAGCGGGAGCAGTTGGTCGGCGTCTATGCGCTCGTACCAGACGGCCAGCTCGCCCTGTTCGGCGAGCCGCCGTACGGCCTCGCGGTACGCGCCCGCCGCCGCCCGCGCCGCGCCGTGGACGTGGGCCTCCTTGTGCCCGTTCTCGCGGGCGGCGACCGCGACGCTGGCCGCGAGCCGTTTCACGTCCCACTCGAAGGGGCCGGGGAACGTCTCGTCGAAGTCGTTGAGGTCGAAGAGCAGGGTGCGTTCCGGGGAGGCGTACAGCCCGAAGTTCAGCAGATGGGCGTCGCCGCACAGCTGCACCGTGAGCCCGGTGTGCGGCTGGGCGGCCAGGTCGGCGACCATGACGGCGGCGGCGCCGCGCAGGAAGGCGAAGGGTGACGCCGTCATCCGCCCGTACCGGATCGGCAGGAGCTCCTGGAGCCGGTCCTTGCCCTGCCGTTCCAGTACGCCGACGGGGTCGGGGCGGTCGGCGGTGGGGATCCAGGTGCCGTGCGAGGAACGGGAGGAGCGTTTGCGGGCCGCCTTGCCCAGGGCGGCGCGGTCCGCCGGGGTGGCTGGGGCGCCGTTGTGGACCACGGTCGTCAGTGCCGCGCGGCGCGGGCGACGTCCGCCGTGACGTCGCCGGAGAGGGTACGCCCGCTGCGAGCGGTGGCGTCCTTGGCGGCGCCCGCGGCGACGTCGTCCACCGTGACCACGACCGTGTCGAGGAGGTTGCCGCCCTTGTCGCGGAAGTCCACCTGGATGACGTACGTCTTCGCCGAGGACGTGGAGTTGGTGACGGTCAGCTTGGCGGTGGCATGCCCGGCGGAGTCGGTGCTCACCCGGTTGTCGAGCCGTACATCGCTCTTGGCGTCCACGCCGTTCTTGAACTCCTTGAACTTCCGGCCGGCCTCGGCGGTCGCGGAGGCCAGGGCGTCGCCGGCCTTGGAGACGGCGGACGCGGCTTGGGAAGTCACGTTGGAGGGGGTGTTGTCGTTCGAGCAGCCGGTCAGGGGCGCGGCCAGGGCCGCCGTCGCGGCCGCCGCCGGAAGCAGCGCTCGTATGCCATGCCTCTGCATCGCCTCTCCCCGGCCTGCTCCTCGTTGGTCTCCTTCGGGTCCCGCGCCTCGCGGTGGCCTCAGTCAAGGCCGTGAACAGGGCGTACGCCATGCTGAGTACGGCAAACGGGTGAGTCACGCCGCGTGCCGGGCGGGTGTTCGAGAGGATGAGGATCAGTGCACTTCACGGGAGCGGGCGGAGGCGGCGTGAGCGGGCAGCGGCGGCACATCGGGGTGGCGGAGCGGCGGGCCCGGTTCGCGCGGCGGCAGCGGCTCGCTCCCACCGCCCGGGCGGCGCGTCCCGAGGAGGTCGCGGATTCGCTGGTCGCGCTGCACGGCACCGATCCGGCGACCGTGTACCTGGCGGTGGGCGCGCGGCTGGCGGACGCCGGGAAGACGGTGGCGGAGGTCGAGCGGGCGCTGTACGAGGACCGGACGCTGGTACGGATGCACGGCATGCGGCACACCGTGTTCGTGTTCCCCACCGAGCTGGCCGCCGTCGTGCACGCCTCGACCGGGCTCGCCATCGCCGCGAAGGCCCGGGCCGGGCTGATCAAGGACGTGATCACCGGCAGCGACGGGCGGCTGACCGAACAGTGGCTCACGGAGGTGGAGGCGTCCGCGCTCGCCGCGCTGGCCCGGCGTGGGCAGGCCACGGTGAACGAACTCACCGGGGATGAGCCCCGGTTGAGGGAACAGTTCACGTACGGGGCCGGGAAGAGCTACGAGAGCCCGCAGACCGTGTCGTCCCGGCTGATGCGGGTCCTCGGTGTCGAGGGCCGGGTGGTGCGCGGGCGTCCGCTCGGCTCGTGGACATCGAGCCAGTTCCGCTGGGCGGTCGCCCCGCCGCATCCCGAACTCCCTCCCGCGCAGGCTCAGCCCGAGCTGCTGCGCCACTGGCTGGTGGCGTGCGGGCCGGCCACGGAGGCGGACCTCAAGTGGTGGACGGGCTGGAAGGTCACCGACGTGAGGCGGACGCTGGCCGCGATCGGCGCGGTGGCCGTGTCGCTGGACGACGGTGCCACCGGGTACGTCGCGGAGGAGGACCTCGATCCCGTCCCCGGGCCCTCGGCGCCGTGGGCCGCGCTGCTGCCCGGACTGGACCCCACGGCCATGGGCTGGCAGGAACGCGACTGGTACCTCGCGCCCTCGCTGCGGCCCGCCCTCTTCGACCGCAGCGGCAATGTCGGGCCGACGGTGTGGTGGGACGGGCGCGTGGTCGGCGGATGGGCCCAGCGGGCCGACGGCGACATCGTGTGGCGCCTCCTGGACACGGAGGGGGTGGGCCGGGAGGCCCACACCGCCCTCGCCGCGGAGGCGGCCCGCCTGCAGTCCTGGGTCGGCGGCACCAGGATCACTCCGCGCTTCCGGACCCCACTGGAACGCGAACTGTCGTCGGCCTGAGGGTATTTCGCCCCCTCCGCAAACGCCGGAGGAGCTGAAAGTCTTCAGCCCCTCCGGCGTTTGAGGACGAGCGCGTCAGCGCGACAACGGGGGTCTGGGGGCGGCAGCCCCCGGGTACGGCACGGCCGGGGGCGGGGGGCCGCCCACGGGCGCGCACCCCGCCCCCCCGGGGGGTCTGACCGCGCGGACCTCAAAAGCCCCCCCCCCCAGTGGGGCGTG
>NZ_JBEZKJ010000099.1:0-28027 GCF_040651675.1 Streptomyces sp. NPDC048415
GCCGCGCCGGCTCCGGCGGCGGCGTTGGCGACGTTCGCGAGTGCGGCGACGGGGTTGGCCACGCCGCCGAGTGCCGACAGCGCGCTGACCGTCCTCAGGACATCGCCCGGCAGTCCGTTGAGCGCCTGATACGAGCTCCCCGGATTGAGCCAGTCCGCGGAATGACTGTCGTCGCCTTTACGGTCGAGAATCTCGTCGAACGCCTTCTTGGTGCTGTCGGCGATATCGCCGATGAAATCCTTGATGGTGTCCTGGGTATTGTTTTTGCCCACGGAAGATACCCTTTCCCTCTCGCCTGCTCATCTGCACTCCCGGAATAGGGGAGCCGTTTGACACCCGCGCCGGCTTGGGCCACGCACGGGAAGAGCACGGAAATTCGTTATGCCGCGACGCCGTCCAGGGCTTTGGCGCAGACAAGCCGCAGCCGGGCCCGCCCCCGGGTGAAAGCACCTTCCGCCGCCTTCACCGAGATCTGGTGCATGCGCGCGAATTCCAGCGTGGAGATTCCGTGGGCCCGGGCGAGCACGACCTGGCGCTCGCGGCCCCGCAGCAGATGGACCTGGCCCAGCAGCCAGCGACCGAAGTCCTGATCGCACACGCCCTCGTCCGGCGCCTCGGGGGCGCCCACGTCCACCGCGCGGCGCAACAGCCGTCGCCTGCGCTCCAGTTCGCGGTAGTGGTCGACGCACAGGCGCAGGGCCACCGTGGTCAGAAAGCGACCGATCCGCTCTCGGTCCAGATTCCCGTGGGCGGCCGCCCTCAGCATCGCTTCGTGTACGCAGTCCTCGGCGTCCTGAGCGTTCGGAAGGCGTCGGCGGACCAGCCGCATCAGACGCTCCCGGTGACCGGCGATGACATCCCAGGACAGCTCCCGCCGCATCTCTTCCTGGGATTCACTCATTGCTCGATCGACGATACCGAACTCACCTAAATGGTCTTCTAAATTCTTGTGATCCATGGCCCCGAGACGATTCCTGGTGCGAAGTCCGAATATTCGCACGGCTTATCCCCCACCCGTCGCGGAGTTACTTTTCCGAACCCACACACCGACAAACCGAACCGAATGGCTTCCACTCGTCCGCATGGAAAACGGAGGATCCTGTTCCGGGATGCCCCGTCTCGTGCTATATCTTTCGCGCGGACCGCAGGGCCACTCAGTCGTTGCCGAAACGTCACACCAACGGGGAACGCACCCAATAAAGCCCTGAGAATGGCACCATAATCAGCCATACCCGTATTGAATAAGCCACATTCCGGCTGGCCGTGGTCCGGCGACTGTGGGACGGCCTGTCGGAAATCGGAAGCGGTCGTCCGCATGGCGGGGCAGCCGGGGATCGGTAAGACGGCACTGCTGAGGTCCTGCGCCGAGGAAGCCGCGGCGCGCGGCTTTCGGGTGCCGCGGGCAGCAGGCCTCGAGGCCGAGCAGAGGCTGCCGTTCGCCACCCTGCACGGTGACGCGGAGATGGAGACGCGCCCTCCGCCAGTCGGGCGCCTGGGCGCGCGGTGCGCCCTCGCTGGCCCAGTCGTTCCTGGTGCTTGTCGAAAGTCACGCCGGACGAGGCGGTCAGTGGTCACCGCCTGCTGCGCGCGGCGGAGCTGGCCTTCGAATTCGTCCGCCCGGAGTCGGTCCGCGCCCTGCTCAAACAGGTCCGCGCCCGACCGCTGCCGCCTAAGAACTCGGCTCGGCTGATGCCTCCGCTGCGCGCAGCGGAGATGGCCTTCGAGTTCGTCCGCCCGAAGCCGGTCAGCGCCCTGCTCGAACAGGCCCGCGCCCAACCGCTGCCGCCCGAGGACTCGGCTCGGCTGATGGTTCTGGAGACGGCGTTCGACGACGGGTGCCGGGCGCGAGGGCCCACGGGCTCAGAGGCGCAGCTCCGACACTGGGTCTCTCCTCACCATGTCGGCACGAAGCCCCCGTCGATCCGGACATCGCTGCCGAGGATGTTCGCCGCGCGGTCGCCCGCCAGGAACACCACCAGGTCGGCGATCTCCGAGGGCCGGGAGAATCGCCCGCTGACGGTCGCCCCGGCCGCCTGCGCCATCACGTCCTGCGGACGCAGCCCGGCGGCTGCCGACACGGTCTCGGCGACACCGCCCCCGCCGACCCACAGATCCGTCTCCACCGGTCCGGGGCTGACGCTGTTCACGCGCACTCCGCGGGGGCCGAACTCCTTCGACAGCGCCTTGGAGAAGTTGGCCAGCGCCGCCTTGGCCGCGCTGTAGTCGATCACGGTCGGGTCCGGCAGTTCGGCGTTGACCGAGCCGATGTTCACGATGGAGCCACGACCGGCCGCCAGCATTCCGGGCAGCACGGCGCGGGTGACCGCGACGGCGGCGAAGAGGTTGAGCTCGACGGTCTGCCGCCACTGCGCGTCGGTGACGCTGAGGAAGCCGCCGGGGCGTGCGGGCGCCGAGCCGACGTTGTTCACCAGGATGTCCACCCCGGCTCCCGCCTCCGCCGCGAGCCGTTCCGCGCTCCCGGGTTCGGTGAGGTCGACCGGCACCCAGCGAGCGCTCCCGGACTTCACCAGCGTGTCGAGGCCGTCCGAGGACCCCCGCGCCGCCGCGACCACCTGCGCACCCGCCCCGGCGAGTGCCTCGGCCACGGCCAGGCCGATGCCCTTGCTCGCCCCGGTCACCACAGCCGTTCGGCCCTGCAGTTCCTGTGCCATCGTCCTGCTCCTCGCTCGGGGTCGGCCCACTCCCTCAGCTTGCGCCCTGCGGCGCGCATCGGCCTGGGTCGACCGACTGCTGGGCGCGGAGGCCGTTCCGAGCACCGAGGCCGCGACGTTGTCACCTGCGGTCCGGCCCAGGCGTACCCGGCGGCGACGGCGCCGGAGCGCGCGCAGCCGCCCCGCGGACGACACGGCTAGCGTGCGGGAGGCGGCGCCGTACTCGCGCGCACCACGAGCGTCGTAGGGACGAGCGTGGTGCCGTGTTCGGTCCCGCCGTGGTGCATCCGCCGCAGCACGCCCTCGACGCACAGGCGTCCCACTTCGGCGAAGTCCTGGTGCACCGTGGTGAGGGGCGGCAGGAAGGAGCCCGCCTCGGGGATGTCGTCGAAGCCGATGACACTGACGTCCTCGGGGATTTTCCGCCCGCGCTCGTGCAGGGCCCTCAAAAGGCCGAGCGCCATCTGGTCGTTGGCCGCGAACACCGCCGTACAGTCCTTCTCGTCGGCGAGCCGCAGACCCGCGTGATAGCCGGACTCCGCCGACCAGTCGCCCCGCACCAGGGGCGGCGGGGTGCGGCCCGCCTCGGTGAGTTCGGCGCTCCAGGCGTCGGCGCGGCGCTGCGCCGCGAAGGACTCATCGGGGCCGGCCAGATGCCACACCGTGCGATGCCCGAGGTCCAGCAGGTGCCGTACGGCGGCGCGGGCTCCCCCGGCCTGGTCGGTGTCGACCACGGTGTAGCGGTCACCGGCGTCCGAGTCGGCGACGACGACCTGGACATGAGGGGGCAGGGAGATGGTCGCCGCGTCGAGCAGGTGCACCTCCATGATGACGATGACGGCGTCGACGGCGAGCTCTCCCAGCCGGGAGAACGCGCCCCGTACCTCGTCCTGGGTGGGGACGGCGACGGGCAGCAGCGTGACGGCGTAGCCCTCCTGCGCCGCGGACGTGGCGATCGCCTCCAGGGTGCGCATATTGCCCGTGGTGGAGAGGGTGAAGGTGATGACACCCAGGGTGCGGAACTCGCCGCGCTTGAGGGCCCGGGCCGCGCTGTTGGGCCGGTAGCCCAGTTCCTTCATGGCGGCCAGCACTTGGCGCCGGGTCTCCTCGTTGACCCCCGCGAACCCGTTGGATACGCGGGAGACGGTCTGCGAGGAGACCCCCGCCAGGCGCGCGACATCCGCCATGGACGCGCTTTGTGTGCGACGTTCGGCCCGTTCGCCCGTGCGCGTCCGTGCCCGGCCTCTGCGCGTCGAGCCGCTGTTCGCCGTGTCCACCCGTCTCCCTCGTTGCCTGGGCCGCCGTTTCACCGGCCGACCCTTGACCACCGACATTGGCGCAGTGTAGACATGCCGCCATCAGATGTTTACGTAAACATAACAGCCCGCGGCGCTCCCGGGACCTCTATGTTTACGTAAACATCGCGATGGCGCACGACGCCGGTTCCGAGAAGGACGAGCGAGGAACGACATGACGACGCTTCAACCCCCTGCGGCCGTGACACGGCGCCCGGACCGGCCTCCGGCGAAACGGGACCGCCGTTCGTGGACCGGCTGGGGGTTCATCGGCCCCTTCGCGGTGGTCTTCACCTTCGTCTTCCTGGCTCCGATCATCTATTCGGTCTACCTCAGCCTGTTCCGCGACAAGCTCATCGGCGGCACGTCCTTCGTCGGCCTGGACAACTACCAAGAGGCTTTGCGGGACCAGCAGTTCTGGGAGTCCCTGGCCCGTGTGTCGCTGTTCCTGCTGGTGCAGGTGCCGATCATGCTGGGCATCGCCCTGCTCGTGGCACTCGCCCTGGACAGCGGGCGGCTGTTCGGCAAGGACTTCTTCCGGATCTCGATCTTCCTGCCGTACGCGGTGCCCGCCGTGGTCGCCACCCTGATGTGGGGCTTCATGTACGGCACCCGGTTCGGCCTGGTGAGCGACATCAACGACGCGCTGGGCGTCTCCCTGCCCAACCCGCTTTCCCCGGATCTGATCCTGGCGTCGATCGGCAACATCGTCACCTGGGAGTTCGTCGGCTACAACATGCTGATCTTCTACTCCGCGCTCCGCGTCATCCCGCACTCGCTGTACGAGGCCGCGGAGATCGACGGCGCCGGACAGTTCCGCGTGATCAGCGCCATCAAGCTCCCCGCGATCCGCGGCGCCCTGGTCATCGCGACGATCTTCTCGATCATCGGCACCTTCCAGCTCTTCAACGAGCCGAGCATCCTGCAGAAGCTCGCGCCCAACGCGATCACCACCAACTACACGCCGAACTTCTACACGTACTCGCTGTCCTTCTCGGGCCAGCAGCACAACTACTCCGCGACGGTCGCCATCGTCATGGGCCTGATCACCATGGTCATCGCCTACGTCGTCCAGCTGCGCGGCATGCGCAAGGGAGCGTGAAGCGATGAGCAGCCCCGTCACCACCGTCTCCCAGCCCGCCCGTCCTTCGACCGCCTCCGCCGGCTCCGTACCCCGCCTGCGCGGACCGCGCCGGCACAGCCCGACGCGCCCGCGGCGCAGCGTGCTGCTGACCATGCTCACCGGTCTGATCCTGCTCTACTCCCTGGTGCCGCTGGTGTGGCTGATCATCAGCGCCACCAAGACCCAGGAGGGACTGGCCCATTCGTTCGGGCTGTGGTTCAACGGCGACTTCGCCCTGTGGGACAACATCCGTGAGACGTTCACCTACAACGACGGCGTCTTCACCCGCTGGCTGCTGAACACCGTGTTGTACGTCGTGGTCGGCGCCGGCGGTGCCACCTTGCTGGCGGTACTGGGCGGTTACGCCCTGGCGAAGTTCACGTTCCCCGGCAAGCGGGCCGTCTTCGCCGTCGTCATCGGTGCCGTCGCGGTGCCGGGCACCGCCCTGGCCGTACCCACCTTCCTGATGTTCAGCAAGATGGGCCTGACCGACACTCCCTGGGCGGTGATCATCCCGTCCCTCATCTCGCCCTTCGGCCTCTACCTGATGTGGGTCTTCGCCACCGAGGCCGTCCCGGACGAGTTGATGGAGGCCGCCCGCATCGACGGCGCCGGCGAGCTGCGCACCTTCTTCCAGGTCGTCCTGCCGCTGCTCGCACCCGGCATCGTGACCGTCTCGCTGTTCACGATGGTCGCGACCTGGAACAACTACTTCCTGCCGCTGATCATGCTCAAGGACCCGGACTGGTATCCGCTGACGCTGGGTCTGAACAGCTGGAACGCCCAGGCCGCGACCGCCGGCGGCACGCCTGTCTTCAACCTGGTGATCACCGGCTCACTGATCACGATCCTGCCGCTGATCGCCGCGTTCCTGCTGCTCCAGAAGTACTGGCAGTCCGGGCTCGCCGCCGGAAGCGTCAAGGAGTAGCCCCAAGCCCCCGCACCGCACCGCACCGTCTCCCCCACGCTCCGTCTCCCCCACGCACCGTCTCCCCCACTGTTTCTCACCCCTCATCAGGCACGGTTTCGGCCACGACGAAGTGGAAGCACGTCCATGCACATGAACCCTCGCCGCCTGCTGCGCGGCCTCGCCCTGGTCTCCGCCCTCGCCCTGGGGGCGACCGCCTGCGGCGGCTCCGACGACAACAGCTCCAGCACCAAGCCGGTTTCCGCGAAGGACATAGACGCGGCCCTCAAGAAGGGCGGCACCCTGACGGTCTGGGCCTGGGAGCCCACGCTCAAGCAGGTGGCCGCCGACTTCGAGAAGGAACACCCCGCCGTCCACGTCAAGCTGGTCAACGCGGGCACCGGCAACGACCAGTACAAGGCCCTGCAGAACGCCATCTCCGCGAAGAAGGGCGTCCCCGACGTCGCGCAGATCGAGTACTACGCGCTGGGCCAGTACGCGCTGACCAAGGGCCTCGACGATCTGACCCCGTACGGGGCGGACAAGCTCGCGAGCAAGTACTCCCCCGGCCCGTTGAACGCCGTGAAGGCCGGCACCAAGAACATCTACGCCCTGCCGATGGACTCCGGGCCGATGGCGCTGTTCTACAACAAGAAGGTCTTCGACAAGTACAAGATCAAGGTGCCGACCACCTGGGACGAGTACCTCGACGCGGCCCGCAAGCTGCACAAGGCCGACCCCAAGGCGTACATCGCCAACGACACCGGCGACGCCGGCGAGACCACCAGCCTGCTGTGGCAGGCCGGTTCACGCCCCTACAAGGTCGACGGCACGAAAGTGACGATCAACTTCTCCGACGCCGGTGCCAAGAAGTACGCCGAGGTCTGGCAGAAGCTCCTCGACGAGAAGCTGCTCTCACCCATCACCGGGTGGAGCGACGACTGGTACAAGGGGCTCGGCGACGGCAGCATCGCGACCCTCGCCACCGGCGCCTGGATGCCCGCCAACTTCGCCACCGGTGTGAAGGGTGCCTCCGGCGACTGGCGCGCGGCACCGCTGCCCGCGTGGACCGCCGGTGACAAGGCCAGCGCGGAGAACGGCGGCAGCTCCCTGGCGCTGCCCGCGCTGGGCAAGAACAAGGAACTCGCCTACGCCTTCACCGCGTACGCGAACGCCGGCAAGGGCGTGCAGACCCGCCTGAAGGCGGGCGCCTTCCCCGCGACCACGGCGGATCTCCAGTCCACCGCCTTCCAGAACACCGAGTTCCCGTACTTCGGCGGGCAGAAGGCCAACAAGGTCTTCGCCGAGTCGGCCGCGAACGTCGCCTCCGACTGGTCGTACCTGCCCTACCAGGTCTACGCCAACTCCATCTTCAACGACACCGTCGGCAAGGCCTACATCTCCGGCACGAAGCTGACCGCCGGCCTGAAGTCCTGGCAGGACGCGTCCGTCAAGTACGGAAACGAGCAGGGCTTCACGGTCCAGAACTGACCGCTCGGACGTCACACCCACCACGCGCCGCCCCGTGCAGCACACCGGAAGGACCACCATGATCTCCACCCTCCTGTCCCAGTTGCGGCACGGGCCGGACGGTGACCCCACCCCACGCCTCGCGTACGGCGCCGACTACAACCCGGAGCAGTGGCCGCGCGAGGTGTGGGAGGACGACATCCGGCTGATGCGCGAGGCCGGCGTCAACATCGTCTCCGTGGGGATCTTCTCATGGGCCCGCATCCAGCCGGCCGAGAAGGAGTGGGACTTCTCCTGGCTCGACGAGATCATGGACCTGCTGCACGCGGGCGGCGTCGGGGTCGACCTGGCCACCGCCACCGCGTCCCCGCCGCCCTGGCTCACCACGGCGCACCCGGAGATCCTCCCGCAGACCGCCTCGGGCGAGACGCTGTGGCCGGGGGGACGGCAGCACTGGCGGCCCACCTCGCCCGTCTTCCGCGACCACGCGCTGCGCCTGGTGCGGAAGATGGCCGAGCGGTACGCGGACCATCCCGCGCTGGTGGCCTGGCACATCTCCAACGAGCTGGGCTGCCACAACGTCTACGACTACTCCGACGACGCCGCCCGTGCCTTCCGCGACTGGCTGCGCGCCCGCTACACCACGCTCGACGGCCTCAATCACGCCTGGGGCACCGCGTTCTGGTCCCAGCGGTACAGCGACTGGGAGCAGATTTTGCCGCCCCGGCTGGCCGCCTCCTATCCGAACCCCACACAGCAGCTGGACTTCAAGCGCTTCTCCTCCGACGCGCTGAAGGAGTACCTGCGCGCGGAACGGGACGTGCTGCGCGAGCTCACCCCCGGTGTAGCCGTCACCACGAACTTCATGGTGATGGGCGGCACCAAGGGCATGAACTACGCCGACTGGGCCACCGAGATCGACTTCGTCTCCAACGACCACTACGTCATGCCCGGCCGGCAGGACCGGGACGAACTCTCCTTCTCCGCCAACCTGGTCAGTGGCATCTCCGGCGGACGCCCGTGGTTCCTCATGGAGCACTCCACCAGCGCCGTCAACTGGCAGCCCGTCAACGTCGCCAAGCGTCCGGGCGACCTGGCCCGCGACTCACTGCTGCATGTCGCGCACGGCGCCGACGCCGTGTGCTTCTTCCAGTGGCGGCAGTCGGCGGCCGGCGCCGAGAAGTACCACTCGGCGATGGTGCCGCACGCCGGCTCCGACAGCGAGGTCTTCCGCGCCGTGGCCGCGCTCGGGCAGACGCTTCGGACGCTGGCCCCGGTCGCCGGCACCGAGCGCGAGCCGGCCCGGGTCGGGATCGTCTTCGACTGGGAGTCGTGGTGGGCGAGCGAGCAGGACTCGCACCCCACCTCCCGCCTCGACTACCGCCAGGAGGGGCTCGACTGGTACTCCGCCCTCCTCGCCCTCGGCATCCGGGCCGACGTCGTCACCCAGCGCGCCGACCTCGACCGGTACGAGATGCTCATCGCACCCGTGCTGCACATGGTCCCGGCCGCACTGTCCAAGGAACTCACGCGGTACGTCGAGCAGGGCGGCCACCTGGTCACCACGTACTTCTCCGGTGTCGTGGACGAGAACGATCACATCTGGCTCGGCGGCTACCCGGGAGCCCTGCGCGAGCTGCTCGGCATCCGGGTCGAGGAGTTCGGTCCGCTGCTCGACGGCGGCACGGTCGAACTGGACCTGAACCCGGACGTTTCGGCCACGGGCTCGCTGTGGACCGACCGGATCACCGTCACCGACCCGGAGGTGGAGGTACTCGGTCACTACCGCGGCGGTACGTACGCCGGCCGCCCCGCCGTCACCCGCCGCACGGTGGGCAGGGGTTCGGCCGCGTACGTCTCCACCCGGCTGGGCACGGGAGGCCTCACGGGGCTGCTGCCGAAGCTGCTCGCCTCGGCCGGGGTCGTCAGCGAACTGCCGGACAGCGCGCGGGGAAGCGTTGAGCTGATCGTCCGCCGCGGCGCCGACAGCCGCTTCCTGTTCCTGGTCAACCGGACCGAGGAGACGGTGCCGCTGACCGGACTCGCCGGGGATCTGCTGATCGGCCCGGCTGTCACCGACGGCACGCTGCTGCTGCCGCCCAGGGAAGTCGCCGTCCTGCGACAGCCCACGCCCATGATCGGTCCCGGACCCACTCCGGCGGGGTAGGGGAGTCGTGCACCACCCGCGCGGACCGGGTGTCGTGGGAGAGGTCGAGCGGGGTGACCATTGCGGTCATTGCGGATCCAGTACGAGGTCGAAGCGTGCGTGCCGGAAGGGGATCGGGACGCCGAACTCCCGTGCCAGGGACGGGTCGTCGGTCGCGGCGAAGTCCTGGACCAGGCTCCTCTTCACGGCGAACACCGCGTCCGAGTCGAGGTAGGGGCTCCCCGCAACGAACATGTGCGTGGTGACCGGGGTGTGGCCGTCGGCCGAGGCGATGAAGTGGATGTGGGCGGGGCGGTAGGGGTGCCGGGCCGTGGCGCGGAGCAGATCGCCGACCGGACCGTCGGTGGGGATCGGGTACGGGCTCGGCACGCAGGTACGGAACCAGAAGCGGCCCTCGACGTCCGCCGTGAAGAGCCCTCGTCCGTTGCCCGCCGGTTGGACGTCCGGCCGCTGGACGTCGTAGTAGCCCTGCGCGTCGGCCTGCCACACGTCGAGGACCGCGCCGGGCAGCGGGGCGCCGTCCCGGGACAGCACCCGGCCGCTGACCACGCACGGCTCGCCGCTGCCCACCAGGTCGATGTTCGCGCCGAGCGCGCGGACCGGCGACTCGGTCATGTGGAAGGGGCCGAGGACGGTGGACTCGGTGGCGCCGGGGTCGCGGTGGGCGTTGATGGTCTCCACGAGCATCGAGACGCCGAGCACGTCCGACAGCAGGATGAACTCCTGCCGGGTGTCGGTGCACATCTGCCCGGTCGCCGTCAGGAAGCCGATGGCCCGCTCCCACTCCCCCATCGTCGGCTTCGTCTCCCTTACGAAGTCGTGGAGGTGGCGGGTGAGCGCGCTCAGCACCTCCCGCAGCCGGGGATCCGCCGTGTCCTGGAGGCTGTCGACGACAGCACCCGTGATGTCGGTCGTGAATCGCGCGGTCATGCCACTCCCCTGGTCCCGCAGGTGATCCTCAGGCATGTCCGAGGATCCGCCGCAGCGCCCCCGACAGCAACTCCTCGGCGTCCTCGGTCGCCGCCGCGTACCGGAAAGCGACATGGCCGTCGGGGAGTACGAGCAGGGCCCTCGGGGGTCCGACACCTCGTTCAGCCGCGGCGAGTCCCCATACGGATCCTCGTGCTCCTGCCCGGGCCCGATGACGACGGTCGCGATCTCCAGGTCCTGAGCCTCGGCCGCGCGGACCCAGCTCTCGCCGCCGATACCGGTGAGCCGCGTGAAGCGGCCCGGGCACGACCGTGGCCGACAGCGTGCAGGCGCCGGTCTCGAGTCGCTTGCCGACTTCAGGGAAGAGCTCGACCGCCTGGTCGGCCCGGACGCGGCCGACGCGCAGGTTGTCGGAGGTGTCGAGGCCCGCGAAGACGGCGCGTTCGCCGACGTACGCCAGGCCCGGGCGGACGCGGCGGTGCAGCGTCTCGTGGCCCGCGTCGCCCAGCCGGAGCATCTCGCCGCTCATCGGGAAGGGCACCGGCAGGCCGTCCGACTGCGTCGGAAGCGAAGCCCGCTGTCGAAACGGCAGCGGGCCGCGCGTGATCCACAACGTCTGTGACCGCATCCTGACACGACAGCCCAGCCAACGATCAAGAGCCCCGCAGCCGCCCCTCAACTCCTGTGAAGATCACGCCCTGTGGACTCGTTCAGACGTATTCCGCCGCCGCGTCCAGCAGCCAGTCCGTCAGGTAGCCGGCGAAGGAGGAACGGACCAGCACCCAGAATCCGGCCCTGGATTCGTCCCGGGCGACCAGCACGATCTGGGCGCGGGCGAGGGTGGTCTGGGCGCAGCGTCCGGCGCCGAAGGCACGCGGGTGCAGATCCAGCGGGCAGCCGTGTGCCAGCAGGTCGCGCGCGCGGGGACCCGCGACGAGCAGGGTGGTGCGCTGGGCGGAGACATCGGTGACGGACACGGGTTCGTCGCCGGTCGCCGCCCGGATCCGGTTCTCCAAGTCCTGCTGAGTGCCCGGCGTGCCAACCACCAGCCACTCGTCGGGGCCGAGCCACAGAGCGGTCAGCTCCCCGGCACGTACGACGGTGTTGGGTTCGAGAGGCAGTGGGAGACCCAGTGCGAGCCCGACGGCATCCGCTGCCGCTCCCTTGGCGTCAAGCCGGACGTTCACCTGGGCCAGGAAAGGGAGCTCGGCCAGGCGGACCGCGCCCCCGGAGGCGCGCGTTGCCGCGGTCAGGCGGTCGGAGGCCCCCGACAGGGGACTGCGGCGCGGGACGGAAAGGGCGGTGTCAGCCATCGCGGCGGGCTCCCTCGGGGTCGTAGAGGACGGGGCTTGCGACGGTCACCGGCACCAGCCGGTTGCCCACGGGGGCGTAGAGCCGCTCGCCGATGCGGTCCCGGCCGCCCTTGACGAGGGCGAGCGCGAAGGTCCGGCCGAGTGCGGCGCTGCGGTAGCTGGAGGTGACGTGGCCGAGCATCGGGACGGGCGGGGCGGGCAGCACGCTGTCGGCGACCAGCTGCGTCCCCTCGGGCAGGAAGGTGCCGGGGTCCTCGGGGAGCAGGCCGACCAGGTGCTTGCGGTCGGGGCGGACGGCGTCGGCGCGGGCGTAGGAGCGCTTGCCGATGAAGTCGGGCTTCTTCTTCGACACTGCCCAACTCATGCCGAGGTCGTGGGGCGTTACGGTGCCGTCGGTGTCCTGACCGATGATCGGGTAGCCCTTCTCCGCGCGCAGGACGTGCATGGTCTCGGTGCCGTACGGGGTGATGCCGTACGGCGCACCGGCTTCGTACAGCGCCTCCCACAGTGCGAGCGCCTCCCACGGCGACACATTGATCTCATAGGCCAGTTCGCCGGAGAAGCTGATCCGGCACACCCTTGCCTCGATGCCCGCGACGGTCGTCTCCCGCCATGCCATGAACGGGAAGCTGTCGTTCTCCACTGCCAGCGCCGGTGCGAGCGCGCCCAGCACCTCGCGGGAGCGGGGGCCGACCAGGGCGACGGTGGCCCACTGCTCGGTGACGGAGGCGCAGTGGACGCGCAGTTCGGGCCACTCGGTCTGCAGCCATTCCTCCATCCAGTCCAGGACGGCGGCCGCGTTACCCGTCGTGGTGGTGACCAGGAAGCGGTCCGGCGCGAGGCGGATGACGGTGCCGTCGTCGAAGATCATGCCGTCCGGACGGGACATGACCCCGTAGCGGATCATGCCGACCTTCAGGGTGCTCATCATGTTGGTGTAGAGCAGGTCGAGGAACACCGCGGCGTCCGGCCCCTGTACGTCGATCTTGCCGAGGGTGGAGGCGTCCATGAAGGCGACGCCCTCGCGGGCGGCGGCGCACTCGCGCAGCACGGCGGTGTCCATGTCCTCGTCGTCCTGCGGGTAGTACCAGGGCCGCTTCCACTGGCCGACGTTCTCGAACAGGGCGCCGTGCAGGACATGCCAGTCGTGCAGGGCGGTCACGCGCACCGGGTCGTGGAGCGCGCCGCGGTCGCGGCCCGCGAGGGTGGCGAAGGAGACGGGGGTGTAGGGCGGCCGGAACGTCGTCGTGCCGAGGGCCGAGACGTCCACGCCGAGGAGTTCGGCGACGATGCCACTGGCGAGTACTCCGGAGGTCTTGCCCTGGTCGTTGGCGGTGCCGGCCGTCGTGTAGCGCTTGGTGTGCTCGACCGAGCGCAGACCGGCGCCGGTCGCGCGGGTCAGTTCGTCGACGGTGACATCGCGCTGGAGGTCGACGAAACGGGGTCCGTCGGCGGCGCCGGGGACGAGGAAGACCTGCATGGGCGCAGACTGCGGCTCGGCGGCCACGTCGGGAAGGCGGGGCACCTCGGAGGTATAGCCCTCGGACTCGATCGCACGAGCACCGGCAGCCGCACCCTGCGCGAGGACGCCGGCCAGGTCGAGTACGCCGTTCGCGCTGCCCGCGACCTCGACCGCCTGACGGCAGGTGCCGGGGACGAAGGAGCCGAGCGTGTCGTCGTAGCGCAGCTTTCCGCCCGCCTGGCTGAACAGGTGCGCGACGGGGTTCCAGCCGCCGGAGACCAGCAGGAGGTCGACGGCGAACTCCCGGCGCGCTGTGGACTCGCCGTACGGGGCGGCCGTCACCGCGGTAAGGCGCGTGCCGCCTTCCGTGCCGGTGACGGCGTATCCGCTCAGCACCTCGATCCCGGCCTCCCGGGCACGGCCCTCCCACTCCCCCGGCTCGGACCGGGTGTCGACGATCGCCGCGACCTCCACGCCCGCCGCGGCGAGATCCAGCGCGGCGGCATAGGCGCTGTCGTTGGTGGTGAAGACGACAGCGTGGCGGCCGGGCAGGACACCGTGGCGGTTGACATAGGCGCGGGCCGAGGCGGCCAGCATCACTCCAGGGCGGTCGTTGTCCGCGAAGGCCAACGAGCGCTCGTGGGCGCCGGTGGCGAGAACGACACGACGGGCGCGGATGCGCCAGACGCGCTCGCGGGAGACATGCTCGGGGGCCCCTGCCCCCAGGTGGTTGGTGCGACGCTCGACGGCGAGGAGGTGGTTGTCGTCGTAGTGGCCGAAGACCGTGGTGCGGCGCAGCACGCGCACCTCGGGCGCGGCTTCGAGGAGCGCGCCGACTTCTTCCGCCCAGTCGAGATGTTCGCCCGTGCCCAGCAGACTGCCACCCAACTCGGGCTGGTCGTCGGCGAGGATCACGCGTGCTCCGCTGCGGGCGGCGGCCGCCGCGGCGGCGAGTCCGGCCGGTCCGGCGCCGACGACGAGCAGGTCGCAGTGCGCGTGCACGGCGTCGTAGCGGGCGGGGTCCGGTTCGGTGGCGAGGCGTCCCTGGCCGGGCAGGCTGCTTGCGACCAGGCCGTCGTACAGCTCCACGGTCGTCGCGGGCAGCATCGGCTCGGGGAAGGGCGCCTCGATCTGGATGACGGCGTTGGGCTCCTCGACACCGGCCGAGAAGATGCCGCGTGGGCGGCCGAGCTTGATGCTCGTGCCGGCCTGGATGACGCCGTTGGCGAGGAGGGCGGAGGCGAGGCTGTCACCGCGGACGCCCTCGTACGGCGTGCCGTCGAAGACGAAGCGCAGCCGCTCGTCGCGGTGGACGCGGCCGCCGGTGGGCAGCCGGAACGGTTGGGTGGCGACAGGAGTGGCTTCTCCGCCGAGCACGCCCCTTCCCGAAACTGCGGCTGCCGCCCCAGACCCCGCGGGGTCCGCCGCCGGGTGCAGGCCGGTGGGACCCCCATCGCCCTGCGGAACGCCTGCCCACGACCCGGGCCGGGTGGGATTGTCCGGCCGCGGCTCGCCCGAGCGGTACACCGACAGGATCTCGTTCGTTCCCGTGTCTCGCACGGCGTTGAACCAGCGCCGGCATCCGGCCGCGTGGGTCCAGCGTTCGGCGAACGGGCCCTTGGGGTTGTCGCGGAAGAAGAGGTAGTGCGCCCACTCCTCGTCGGTCAGGGCCGTGGGGTCCTGGGGATAGGGCACGTGCGCCTGGCCACCGTAGTGGAACTCGGCCTCGTCGCGGGGCCCGCACCAGGGGCATGGGATCAGCAGCATGGGTTCGGCTCCCTAGTGGGCCACCGCGGCCGCGCCGTGCTCGTCGACGAGCGCGCCGGTGGTGAAACGGTCGAGCGAGAAGGGGGCGTTGAGGTGGTGAGGGGTGTCGTGGGCGATGGTGTGGGCGTAGACCCAGCCGACGCCCGGGGTGGCCTTGAACCCACCCGTCCCCCAGCCACAGTTGAGGTAGAGGTTGTCGACAGGGCTGAGTCCGACGATGGGTGAGGCGTCGGGGCTGACGTCGACGATGCCGCCCCAGGTGCGCAGCACATGGGCCCGGGCGAAGACCGGGAAGAGCTCCAGGGCGGCGGACATCTGCTCTTCGATGATGTGGAAGGCGCCGCGCTGGGTGTAGGAGTTGTACGAGTCGATGCCCGCGCCCATCACCAGTTCGCCCTTGTGGGCCTGGCTGACGTACACATGGACCGCGTTGGACATGACCACCGTCGGGTGCACCGGCTCAAGCAGTTCGGAGACCAGCGCCTGCAACGGGTGGCTTTGGAGGGGCAGTTCGATGCCTGCCATGGCGGCCAGCACGGAAGTGTGGCCGGCCGAGCACAGTGCCACCTTGCCCGCCGCTATCGGGCCGAGTGTCGTCTGCACTCCCACGACCCGGCCGCCGACGATGTCGAGGCCGGTGACCTCGCAGTTCTGGATGATGTCGATCCCCGCCGCGTCGGCGGAGCGGGCCAGACCCCAGGCGACGTGGTCGTGCTTGGCGATGCCGGCGCGCGGCTGGTAGGTGCCGCCCATGACCGGATAGCGCACGTCGGGCGAGATGTTGACGATCGGGCAGACGTCCTTGACCTGCTCGGCGTCGAGCCATTCGGCGTCCACGCCGTTCAGGCGGTTGGCCTCCACGCGGCGCACGCTGTCGCGGACGTCCTGGAGGCTGTGGGCGAGGTTCAGCACGCCGCGCTGCGAGAAGAGGATCGGATAGTCGAGCTCGTCCTCCAGCCCCTCCCACAGCTTGAGCGCGTGCTCGTAGATGCCGGCGCTCTCGTCCCACAGGTAGTTGGAGCGGATGATGGTGGTGTTGCGGGCCATGTTGCCGCCCGCCAGCCAGCCCTTCTCCAGCACGGCGACGTTGGTGATGCCGTGGTTCTTCGCCAGGTAGTGGGCGGTGGCGAGGCCGTGTCCGCCGCCGCCCACGATCACCACGTCGTACGACCGCTTGGGCTCGGGTGTGCGCCACAGCCAGTCGGGGTGTTCGGGGAGCTCGGCGCCGGGGGTGCGGGGGCTCATCGGACGTCTCCGGCTTCTTCTGCTTCTGCTTCTGCTTCTGCTTCTGCTTCTGCTTCTGAAAGGTGCGGGTAGAGCGGATGCTTGGTGGCCAGCGCCTCGCTACGGGCGCGCAGGGCGGCGATGTCGGGCTCGGGCTGAAGGGCCAGCGCGATCACGTCGGCGACCTCGGCGAAGTCCTCTTCGGTGAAGCCGCGTGTGGCCAGCGCCGGTGTGCCGATGCGCAGTCCCGAGGTGACCATGGGCGGGCGCGGGTCGAAGGGCACGGCATTGCGGTTGACGGTGATGCCGATCTCGTGGAGCAGATCTTCGGCCTGCCTGCCGTCGAGCTCGGAGTCTCGCAGGTCGACCAGGACGAGGTGCACGTCCGTACCGCCGGTGAGGACCTTTACCCCGGCCGCGGCGGCATCGGGCCGCGTGAGGCGTTCGGCGAGGATGCGGGAGCCGGCCAGCGTGCGGGCCTGGCGCTCGGCGAACTCGGGTGACGCCGCGACCTTGAACGACACCGCCTTGGCGGCGATGACGTGTTCCAGGGGGCCGCCCTGCATGCCGGGGAACACCGCCGAGTTGATCTTCTTGGCGAGATCGGCCTCGTTGGTGAGGATGACTCCGCCGCGAGGACCGCCGAGGGTCTTGTGCGTCGTCGTGGTGGTGACGTGGGCGTGCGGTACGGGGTTGGGGTGCAGCCCGGCTGCGACCAGACCCGCGAAGTGCGCCATGTCGACCATCAGCAGGGCGCCCACCTCGTCGGCGATGCGCCGGAAGGCCGCGAAGTCCAGCTGTCGCGGGTACGCCGACCAGCCCGCGATGATCATCTTGGGGCGGTGTTCCTTGGCGAGGCGTTCCACCTCGTCCATGTCGATGAGGTTGTCCGTCTCGGCCACGTGATAGGGCACGACGTTGAGCATCTTGCCGCTGTAGTTGAGGCGCATGCCGTGGGTGAGGTGCCCGCCGTGCGCGAGGTCCAGGCCGAGGATCGTGTCGCCGGGCTGGAGCAGCGCGAAAAAGACGGCGGTGTTCGCCTGGGCGCCCGAGTGTGGCTGCACATTGGCGAACCCGGCGCCGAAGAGGGCCTTGATCCGCTCGATGGCCAACCGTTCCGTCACGTCGACGTGTTCGCAGCCGCCGTAGTAGCGGCGGCCCGGATAGCCCTCGGCGTACTTGTTGGTGAGGACCGAGCCCTGGGCCTCCAGCACGGCCGAGGGCGCGAAGTTCTCGGAGGCGATCATTTCGAGGGTGGACTGCTGCCGGTGCAGCTCGGCGCGGAGCGCGGCGTGGACCTCGGGATCCAGTTCCGCCAGGGGGGTGTTCAGCGCGTTCATACGGCGTTCGCGTTCCTCTCGGCGGCCTCGACGACATTGGCGAGCAGCATCGCCCGCGTCATGGGTCCTACGCCCCCGGGCATCGGCGCGAGCCATCCGGCGACCTGAGCGGCGTCCGGATGCACATCGCCGACCAGCCCGTGGTCGGTGCGGGTGATGCCGACGTCCAGGACCGCCGCGCCGGGGCGCAACATGTCCTTGGTGATCAGCCCGGGCGAGCCGGCGGCCGCGATGACGATGTCCGCCTCGCGTACGTGCCAGGCCAGGCCCTTGGTGCCGGTGTGGCACAGGGTCACGGTGGCGTTCTCGGACTTGCGGGTGAGCAGCAGTCCGATGGGCCGTCCCACCGTGATGCCCCGTCCGATCACGCACACCCGCGCTCCGGCGAGCGGCACGTCGTGACGGCGGAGCAGTTCGACGATGCCGCGCGGGGTGCAGGGCAGCGGGGCTTCGACGCCCAGGGCGAGCCTGCCGAGGCTGACGGGGTGCAGGCCGTCGGCGTCCTTGGCGGGGTCCATGCGTTCCAGGACGGCATTGGCGTCCAGGTGGCGCGGGAGCGGGAGCTGAACGATGTAGCCGGTGCAGGCCGGGTCGGCGTTGAGCTCGTCGATCACGTCCTCGACCTGCTCCTGCGTGGCGTCGGCGGGCAGCTCACGGCGGATGGAGGCGACGCCGATCTGCGCGCAGTCACGGTGTTTGCCACCGACGTAGGCGCGGCTGCCGGGATCGTCACCGACCAGAACGGTGCCGAGTCCCGGCGGGCGGCCGTCAGTGGCGGTCAACTTGGCCACGCGCTCGGCGAGTTCGCGGCGGATCGCGGCGGCGGTCGCCTTGCCGTCGAGCAACTGTGCGTTCAACGCCGGTGCTCCTTCCCTCGAAGCCCACGAGGCGTACTAGCCACGGAGGCGGGACATGGACGGGTCGAACAGGGGCTCCTCGGCGACGACCGCCTCGACACGCTGGTCGAAGTAGCCGATGTGCAGGGTGCGGCCGGTGGTCGCGAGCTCCGCGGGGAGCCAGGCGTAGGCGATGCCCTTGCCGATCGTGTAGCCATAGGCGGCGCTGGTGACATAGCCGACGGCGCGATCGCCGTCGTACACCGGCTCCTTGCCCATGACGACCGACTGCGGGTCGTCGATGGTGAGGCAGGTGAGCTTGCGTCGTACGTCGGCCTTGCGCCGCTCAAGCGCCGCCTTGCCGATGAAGTCGTCCTTGTCGAGCTTGACGGCGAAACCGACCCCGGCCTCGTAGGGGTCGTGCTCGTAGGTCATGTCGGTGCCGAAGGAGCGGTAACCCTTTTCCAGGCGGAGGCTGTTGAAGGCGCCACGGCCTGCGGCGATGCCGCCCAGCGGCTTGGCCGCCTGCCAGAGGGTGTCCCACAGTTTCTGGCCCAGGTCGGCGGTGGTGTACAGCTCCCAGCCGAGCTCACCGACGTACGACAGACGCATCGCGGTGACGGGGACGGAGCCGATGTGGGCGCGCTGGGCGCGGAAGTACTTCAGGCCGGCCGCCGAGAAGTCCGCGTCGGTGAGGGGCTGCAGGACGTGCCGGGCGAGCGGTCCCCACAGGCCGATGCAGCAGGTGCCGGGGGTGATGTCGCGTACCTGGACCGAGCCGTCGGCGGGGAGGTGGCGGGTGAACCAGTCGAGGTCCAGGTTGCCGTTGGCGCCGACCTGGAAGAGGTCCCGGGCGAGCCGGGCGACGGTGATGTCGCTGCGGATGCCGCCGTCGTGGTCCAGGAGCAGGGTGTACGTCACCGAGCCGACGGACTTGGCGACCTTGCTGGTGACCAGCCGCTCCAGGAAGGCGGCGGCACCGGGCCCGCTGACTTCGAGGCGCTTGAGGGCCGTCATGTCGTACATCGCGACGGTCTCGCGGGTGGCCTGCGCCTCGGCGCCGACGATCGGCGACCAGTAGCGCGCTGCCCAGTCGTTGGGAGTGGGGATGGAACGGCCTTCGACCAGGCCCGCGTTGGCCTCGTACCACTGGGGACGCTCCCAGCCGTTCGCCTCCAGGAAGAAGGCTCCCAGTTCCCGCTGGCGGGCGTAGAACGGGCTCGTGCGGATCGGGCGCGGGTCCCCCGACGGCTGGAGGGGGTGCAGGATGTCGTAGACCTCGACGAAGTTCTGGCAGTCGCGTGCCAGGACGTACTCCGGGGCGAGCTGGTGCGGCTCGAAGCGGTTGACGTCGCACTCGTGCAGATCGAAAGACGAACAGTGACCGTCGACCAGCCATTCGGCCACGGCCCGCCCCACGCCGGCGGAGTGGGTGACCCACACGGCCTCCGCGACCCAGAAGCCCTTGACGTCCGGGGATTCACCGAGGAGTGGCAGGCCGTCGGTGGTGAAGGAGAACAGCCCGTTGATGCCTTCCTCGACCTTGGCCTCCCTCGTCGCGGGGAGCAGGGACTGGGTCTCGGTCCAGGCATCCTCGAAGTCTTCCTCGGTGAACTTCAGCACCGAGGGCATCTCGTCGGCCTCGCCCACGGACAGGATGTCGTCGGCGGACACCGGCATCGGGCGGTGGCCGTAGTAGCCGATGCCCAGGGTGTCGAAGCGGTCGCGGTAGTAGAGGTCGGCGTCCTGGTGGCGCAGGATCGGGCGCACCGCCTCCTCGGTCTGGCCCGCCAGGGCCGGTACCGGGCCCGTCCAGGCCAGTTGGTGGCCGAGCGGGGTGAGCGGGAGGTTCATGCCGATCATGCGGGCGATCTTCGGGCCCCAAATGCCGGCGCAGCACACGACGATGTCGGCGGGGATCTCGCCCTGGTCGGTGAGGACGGCTGTCACCCGGCCCTCGCTCTGCTGCACGTCGAGGACTTCGTGGCGGGCGAGGAAGCGTACGCCGCGCTCGGTGGCCCGGCGGATCTGCGCCTCGACGGCGAGGACGGCCTTCGCCAGGCCGTCGGTCGGTACCAGCAAGCCGCCGAGGACCTTGTCCGGGTTCACGAGCGGGTGCTGTTCGACGCACTCCTCGGCGCTCAGCAGCCGGGCCTCGATGCCCCAGGCGGTGATCCAGCCGTGACGGCGGTGCAGTTCCGCGACGCGCTCGGGGGTGGTCGCCACTTCGAGGCCGCCGACCTGCAGGAAGCAGGGCTGGCCGTCGACGTCGAGTGAGCAGAACTTCTCGACGGTGTAGCGGGCCAGCTCGGTCATGGTCTTGGAGGAGTTCGTCTGGAAGACCAGGCCCGGGGCGTGCGACGACGATCCCCCGGTGGCAGGGAGCGGGCCCTGGTCGACCACGGTCACTTCGGTCCAGCCTCGCGCGGAGATCTCGTCGGCGAGCGCCGCTCCCACGACGCCCGCTCCGATGATGACCACCCGGGGTCCCGCCATCGCCGCACCTCCGACTCAAAAACTGTCCAGTTGCTGTCTGCGCAACATGCTTCAGGTTGCGCAACTCAATGTGCCCGTCGCGAGGAGTGGGTGTCAAGGGGTCCGTGACGTCGGAAGACAGCCCGGAACGCGACTAGGCCCGGCAGGCTGCCAGCGCAGCCTGCCGGGCCCGTCCGGCGGGTTTCCGGGTCACTCGTGCGGCAACGCTCCGTCGGCGGCCCGGGGCCGGAGACAGTGCCGCCCTGCCCCTACTTGATCCAGGCGTCGACCTTGTCGCGGTTGGCTTCGACCCACTTCTTCGCCGCCGCGTCGGCCGACATCTTGTCCACCGCGATGTACTTGGCCACGGTGTTCTGGTCGTCGTTCGTCCAGTTGAACTTCTTCACCAGGTCATAGGCCGGGCTGCCCGACTTGGCGAACTTCGCGCTGACGACCTTGTCCAGGTTGTACACGGGGTAGTCGCAGGCGACCTTCGCCGCGTCGGCGTCACAGCCCGTCTTGTACGCCGGCAGGGAGACCTTGACCAGTGGCACCTCGGAAATGAACCACTGAGGCTCGTAGAAGTAGCCGATCACCCATTCCTTGTTCTTCTCGGCCTTCCGGTAGGCCTGGATGAGCGCGGTCTCGCTTCCCGCGTACACCACCTTGAAGTCCAGGTTCAGGTTCTTCACCAGCGCCTCGTCGTTGGTGACGTACGACGGGTCACCGTCGAGGAGCTGACCCTTGCCGCCCGACTCCGAGGTCTTGAACTTGGACGCGTACTTGTTCAGGCTCTTCCAGTCGGTGATGTCCGGGTGCGCCTTCGCCAGCCACGGCGGCACGTACCAGCCGATCAGACCCTTGTTGCCGGTCTGACCTGCCTCGACGGCGGTCTTCTGCCCGGCGATGTACTTCTTCTTCAGATCGTCGTGACCCCAGTTCTCCAGGACGGCGTCGACCTCACCCGTCCCGAAGCCCTGCCAGGCGATCTCTTCCTTCAGGTCCTTCTTGTTGACCGTACAGCCGAGGTCGTGCTGCGCGACATACGCGACAACCGCCGCGTCCGCCTCATAGCCCACCCAGGGGTTGACCGCGAGGTTGAAGGTTCCGCACTTGCCCGAGCTGCTCGAACCGGCGGAGCTGTCACCGACCTTCGCACCGCCGCACGCGGTGAGGGTGAGGCCGAGGACCGCTATGCCGGCCGCGCCGACTCTCCACTGTTTTACTTGCGTTGCCATGGTCCGTGCTCTCCTTATGCGCTCGTACGTCGCGCCGCTGCCTGAGTGATCCGGTCGAACATGACACCGAGCAGTACGATGGCGAGCCCCGCCGCCAGCCCCTTGCCGTACAGCTCTCCCTGCGAGAATCCGGCCACGACGTCGTAGCCGAGGGCGCCCGCTCCTACCAGGCCGCCCACAACAACCATCGACAGCACGTAGATCAGGCCCTGGTTGGTCGCGAGCGTCAGGGCACTGCGTGACATCGGCAGTTGAACCTTGGTGATGATCTGCCAGGTGTTGCACCCGGCAGCGGTGGCCGCTTCGACGGTGGTCTCGGGCACGGCCCGCACTCCATCCGCGATGATCTTGATGGCGACCGGGACGGCATAGACGACGGCGGCGACGATCGCTGTGAAGCGCGTCGCGCCGAAGAGCGCCAGAAACGGCACGAGATAGACGAACGGCGGCATGACCTGAGCGGCGTCCAGGGTGGGCCGCAGCAGCCGGTCCACGAGCCGGCTGCGCCCCATCCACACCCCGAAGGTGATGCCGAGCAGCATCACCAGCACGGTCGCCACGACGGTCGACGCCAGCGTCGTCATGCTGTCCGACCACACGCCCGTGCCGACCAGCAGTCCCACACACACGGCCGTGGTGACCCCGGCACGCCATCCGCCCAGCACCGCGCCCAGTCCGACCAGGGCCGCGCCGACCAGCCACCACGGGGAGTCGGTCAGCAGCGTCTGGAACGGATTGAGCAGGCCGTTGGTGATGGCGTCGCGGAAGGCGTTCGTGATGCCCGACAAGTTGTCCTGCGCCCAGGTGGTCACGTTGTCCGCCGCGCTCGCGATATTGCTGCCGGTGCTGCCCTCGCCGGGGAACTCGGCCGCCCATACGTACGTGTGCGACAGATACACCAGCACCGCCGCCGCCACTGCGCCTCCCACCAGCAGCGGCCGCCGCCACTTGAGGAAGCGATGGCCCGAGCGCCGGGCCGCCTCCGCCCTTCCGCTCGCCGCCGTCGTGACCCGGTCGAGGACGATGGCCATGACCACAATGGCCAGGCCCGCGTTGAAGGCCGTGCCGACGTCGAGCGACTGCAGGGCCTGGACGACGGTCTTTCCGAGGCCGGGCGCGTCGATCAGGGCCGCGATGGTCACCATGGCCAGGGCGGCCATGATGGTCTGGTTGACGCCCATCACCACGGTCCGCTTGGACATCGGCAGCAGGACCTTGAGCAGCGTCTGTCTCCGCGTCGATCCCATGGAGTCGGCGGCTTCGACCGTGGTCTGCGGTACGGAACGGATGGCGTGCGCGGTAATGCGGATCGCCGGTGGCGCCGCGTAGATCAGCGTGGCGATCGTGGCGGAGGCAGGACCGATGAGGAAGAACAGCGTCAAGGGGGCGAGGTAGACAAAGGTCGGCATCGTCTGCATGAAGTCCAGGAAGGGCGTCATGATCCGGTTGAACCGGTCGGACAGCCCCGCCCACACACCCAGCGGGATCCCGAACAGCAGCGCCACGAAGACCGCGGAGAGGGTCAGCGCCAGGGTGTCCATGCTCTCCAGCCACAGGCCCTGCAGTCCGAAGAAGGTGAAGCCGGCCACGGCCAGGAGGGCGACGCGCCAGTTGCCCACCGCCCAGGAGATGTAGCCGGCGATGCCGACCACGCCGAGCCAGCCGATCTGCGGCAGCGGGCGGCCGTCGGAAGGCTGGGAGATCAGCGACTGGATGAAGGTCACCAGGTTGTCGATGACCAGACGGATCTCGTTGAAGAAGTACAGGAACAGCGGGTTGGAGTTGCGGTCCGCGCCGATCGTGTCGTTGACGTCGTTGAACCAGCGGTGCAGACCGGTGAGGTCCGCCGCCGCCAGCGTCAGGGTCTGCTGTCCACGCAGCACGGCGAACAGCGCCAGCCAGGCAACCAGGATCGCGGCCACCATCATGCGGCGGCTGACCCTGCGCACGCCCGCGACGGGCGTGGCCTTCTCCGCCTTCTGCGCCTTGTCTGTCTTCTCCGGCTTCTCCATGGCGACGGTCATCACATGTCGCCTTCCTGTCCGGCGACCACCGCGAGGATCTCCTCGTCGCCGACGATGCCGAGCAGCTTGCCGTTCTCGACGACCTTGACCGGCTTCTCGGCCGCCAGCACCGCCCGGGTGGCTTCCCGCACCACGACGTCCGGGCCCAACTCGGGGCCGTCCAGGGCGTCGCCCGGCGCCGCCGGACGCATGATCCAGCGCAGGGTCAGTACGTCGCCGCGCGGCACGTCCTTGACGAAGTCGCGTACGTAGTCGTCGGCGGGGGCGCCGACCAGTTCGTCCCCGGTACCGCACTGGACCATCTTGCCGTCGCGCATGATGAGGATGCGGTCGCCCAGCTTGAGCGCCTCGGAGAGGTCGTGGGTGATGAACACCATCGTCTTGCCGACCTCGTGGTGCAGGCGGATGACCTCGTTCTGCATGTCACGGCGGATCAGCGGGTCGAGCGCCGAGAAGGGTTCGTCGAAAAGGAGCACGTCCGGATCGCCGGCCAGCGCCCGGGCCAGGCCGACGCGCTGCTGCATGCCGCCGGAGAGCTGGTCCGGGTAGGAGTTCTCGTAGCCGGAGAGGCCGACCAGTTCGACGACCTCCAGGGCCCGCCTGGTGCGCTCGGCCTTGCTCATGCCGCGGATCTCCAGTCCGAAGGACACGTTGTCGACGACCCGGCGGTGGGGCAGCAGCCCGAAGTGCTGGAAGACCATGGAGAACTTGCTGCGTCGCAGTTCGCGCAGCCTCTTGGCGTCCGCGTCTCGGATGTCCTCGCCCTCGAAGACGATCTCGCCAGCGGTGGGTTCGATCAGCCGGGTCAGACATCGCACCAGGGTGGACTTGCCGGAGCCGGACAGTCCCATGACGACGAAGACCTCGCCGGGCGAGACCTCGAAGTTCACGTCGCGCACGGCGGCGGTGCATCCGGTGCGGTCCATCAGCTCGCGGCGGGTGAGCCCGCACAGCTCCTCGGAGTCCGGTACCTGGTCTGCCTTCGGCCCGAACACCTTCCACAGCTTGCGCACGGATATGACCGGGGTGGGGGCCGAGTCCTGTGGCGTGCCGCGCCGCTGCGGCACCTCGGTCTGTGCTGGGGTCACGATCGACCTCTCTTCGGCATTCAGCCGCGGAACCAGAGCTGCGGCCGGGGTTGGATGTTCTGCCAGATGTGCTTGGGCTCTCGGTACTCGTCCAGGCCGCTCGGTCCCAGCTCCCGGCCCACGCCGGAGTGCCCGAAGCCACCCCATTCCGCTTGCGGCACATAGGGGTGGTAGTCGTTGATCCACACCGTGCCGTGGCGCAGCCGCCGGGCGACCCGCTGGGCCTTCCCCGCGTCCTGCGTCCAGACGGCTCCCGCGAGTCCGTACTCGGTGTCGTTGGCGATGCGTACGGCGTCGTCCTCGTCGTGGAAGCGCTCCACGGTGAGCACGGGGCCGAAGGACTCCTCGTGCACCACACGCATGTCCTGCCGGCACTCGTCGAGAACGGTGGGCGGGTAGAAGTGGCCGTTCGCCAGTGCGGGATCACCGGGGCGTTCGCCGCCGCAGCGCAGTACGGCGCCTTCGGCGAGGCCCGCCGCGACATACGCCTCGACCTTGTCCCGGTGCTGCGCGGAGATCAGCGCTCCGGTCTCGGCCTCGGGGTCGAAGGGGCCGCCGAGGCGGATCTGCCGGGCACGGCGCACGACCTCGTCGACGAAGGCGTCGTGGAGGGAGTCCTCGACGATCAGGCGGGCGCCGGCCGAGCAGACCTGTCCTGAGTGCAGAAAGACGGCCGTGAGAGCGAAGTCCACAGCCGTCTCGAAGTCGGCGTCGGCGAAGACGACGTTGGGATTCTTCCCGCCGAGCTCGAGCGCCACCTTCTTCACGGACGAGGCCGCGGTGGCCATGATGCGCTTGCCGGTCTCCAGGCCCCCGGTGAAGGAGACCATGTCGACGGCCGGGTCTTCGGAGAGCGGCGCGCCCACCTCGGGTCCGGCGCCCAGGACGAGATTGGCTACGCCGGCCGGGAGCCCGGCCTCCTCGAGTGCCCGCACCAGCAGGATCGAGGTGGAGGGGGTGAGCTCACTGGGCTTGAGGACGATCGTGTTGCCCGCGAGGAGGGCGGGGGCGACCTTCCACGACGCCTGGAGCAGCGGGTAGTTCCACGGGGTGATGAGCCCGCACACGCCGACCGGTTCGTAGACGACGCGGCTGACGGCGTCGTCGCGGCCGGTGTCGATCACCCGGCCGGCATCGGTGCCCCCGATGCCGCCATAGTAACGGAAGCAGGAGACGACGTCGGCGATGTCGTACTCGCTCTCCACCAGCCGCTTGCCGGTGTCAAGGGATTCGGCGCGGCTGAACTCCTTCGCGTCGCGCTCGATGAGGTCGGCGGTGCGCAGCAGCAGCGCGCCGCGCTCCCGCTCGGGGGTGCGCGGCCAGGGTCCTTCGTCGAAGGCCCGGCGGGCCGCGGCGATGGCGGCCTCGGCGTCGGGACGCGTGCCTTCGGACACGGTCGCGGCGAGCGTGCCGTCAGCGGGACAGCGGATCTCCCGGTGACCGCCGGCCACCGGATCGCGCCATTCTCCGTCCACATACAGGTCTGCCACGCGCGGAGCCCTTCGACCGGAATTCGTTGCGCATCGTGCACCGAATTGCTTGTGGTGGAACACCATGGCGAATGTGCGGACATACGTCAAGGGGTTGGCGGATGACGATTCCGCTATGCGGCCAGTTGCTCGCCCACTCTTGACCGCAAGCCGCGCCTGACTGAACCATGTTGCGTATCGCTCACCATGTTGTGCAATACGCACCGACGGAGGCTGCCCATGTCCCCTCGACCGCATCCTGGCCGTGAGTACGTCCTCACACTCGCCTGTCCGGATCGCGCCGGACTGGTCCACGCCGTGAGCGGCTTTCTCGTCAGGAACTCCGGCAACATCCTGGAGAGCCAGCAGTTCGATGATCGACTCCAGGACCGTTTCTTCATGAGGGTGCACTTCGACGTTTCCGATCCAAACGCCGACTTGAAAAATCTGCGTTACCGATTCGGTCCCGTAGCCGAGGCCTATCGGATCTCTTGGACCCTCTGGGACGCCTCGACCCCGACCCGGACGCTCATCATGGTGTCCAAGTTCGGCCACTGCCTCAACGATCTGCTCTTCCGCCGGCACACCGGCGCCCTCAACATCGAGATCCCCGCGATCGTCTCCAACCACCGGGACTTCGAAGGACTGGCGGAGACCTACGGCATCCCCTTCCACCACATCCCGGTCACCAAGGACACCAAGCCCGACGCCGAGGCGCGCCTGCTGGAGCTGGTGCGCGAGCTGGACGTCGACCTGGTCGTACTGGCCCGCTACATGCAGGTCCTCTCCGACGACCTGTGCAAGCAGCTGGAGGGCCGTGCCATCAACATCCACCACTCCTTCCTCCCCAGCTTCAAGGGCGCGCGCCCCTACCAACAGGCGTATGAGCGCGGCGTGAAGCTCGTCGGCGCGACGGCGCACTATGTGACACCGGACCTGGACGAGGGACAGATCATCGATCAGGACGTGGTCCGCGTGGACCACTCGCTCGACCCGGACGAGCTGGTCACGGTGGGACGGGACGTGGAGGCACAGGTGCTCGCGCATGCGGTGAAGTGGCACAGCGAGAGCCGCGTCATGGTGGACGGCAACCGCACGGTGGTCTTCCGCTGAGCCATGGGCACGAGCGTGGGGCGGCCTGGAGGAAGAAGTTGTTCCAGATGCTGCAGGGAGCCTTCGCCGTGAGGGGTGTCGGTGAGGAAGACCTGGTGGCGCGTGCCCTCGTCG
>NZ_JBEZKJ010000100.1:0-4943 GCF_040651675.1 Streptomyces sp. NPDC048415
GCAGTGGTGGGGGTGTGGTGGCACGGAAGGGGCCCCGCATCCTGGGCGGATGCGGGGCCCCTTCGTATCAATGCGGTCCTGACGGGATTTGAACCCGCGGCCTCCACCTTGACAGGGTGGCGAGCACTCCAAACTGCTCCACAGGACCAGGTCTCGCAGCGACTGATTCTTGCGCTGTGCTGCGAGAAGAGACTGTACAGGAGGGTGAGCCCGGGGTCGAACTCACCCGGCGTGCAGGCGCCGTTACGGGACCGCCGCGTCGATCGCCTTCACGATCCGCTTGTCGGAGACGGGGTACGCCGTGCCGAGCGCGTGGGCGAAATAGCTGACCCGGAGCTCCTCGATCATCCAGCGGATGTCCAGGACGGACGACGGGACCGGCCGGCCCTGCGGCAGCTGCTCCAGGAGCCAGGCGTACTCGTCCCGCATCTCGTGGACCTTCTGCATGCGGGTGGTGTCCCGCTGGACGTTCGTCGGCATCTGCTGGAGGCGCCGGTCGGCGGCGACCAGATAGCGCATCAGGTCCGGCAGACGGCGTAGGCCGGTCTCCGTCACGAAGCCGGGCTTCACGAGGGCGTTCAGCTGCGTCCGTACGTCCGTGAGGTTCGCCAGGAGCGTCGGGCTCTTTACGCCCTTCAGACGGCGCTCACAGGCCTGCCAGGCGGCAAGCACCTGCTGCACCTGCCCGACCGTACGGACCGTCGTGTCGACGATCTCGGCGCGCACCTTGTCGTACAGCTTCCGGTACGACTCCTCGTCCCACGCCGGGCCGCCGAAGTCCGCGATCAGTTTGTCCGCCGCCGCCATCGCGCAGTCGTCGAACAGGGCCTGGATCGAGCCGTGCGGGTTGGCGGACAGGGCGAGCTTCTGGGCGTTGGTGAGCTTGTCCGACGCGAACTTGCCGGGGTTGACCGGGATGTTCCGCAGGATCAGCCGCCGGGTGCCCATCCACATGGCCTGCTGCTGCTCGGCCTCCGTGTCGAAGAGCCGAACGGAGACCGTGTCGCCGTCGTCCACGAGCGCCGGGTACGCCTTCACCGGCTGGCCCGCGCGCCGGGTCTCGAAGACGCGCGTGAGCGAGCCGAACGTCCAGTCCGTCAGCCCCGTACGCTCCAGCGACTCGCCGCCCTCGCGCTCCGCCGTGGCCGCCGCGGCCTGCGAGATCGCCTTGCGCGCCTTCGGCTTCAGCTGGAGCTGCAGCGCCTGAAGATCCTTGGCCTCGGCGAGCTTGCGGCGCCGCTCGTCGACGATCCGGAAGGTGATCTTCAGATGGTCGGGGGCCCGGGACCAGTCGAAGTCGTCCGCCGTCAGCGGGACGCCGACCATCCGCTTCAGCTCCCGCGCCATGGTCAGCGTGAGGGGCTCCTGGAGCGGTACCGCCCGATCGAGGAACTTCTGGGCGAAGTTGGGGGCGGGGACGTAATTCCGCCGTATCGGCTTCGGCAGGGAACGGATCAGCTCCGTCACCACCTCTTCCCTGAGGCCCGGGATCTGCCAGTCGAAGCCCTCGTCCGTGACCTGGTTGAGCACCTGGAGCGGGATGTGCACCGTCACGCCGTCCGCGTCCGCGCCCGGCTCGAACTGGTACGTCACCCTGAACTTGAGCCGGCCCTGACGCCAGGAGTCCGGATAGTCGTCCTTGCTGACGTCCCCGGCGCGCTCGTTGATGAGCATCGACCGCTCGAAGTCCAAAAGCTCCGGCTCCTCGTGCCGTTTGTGCTTCCACCACGAGTCGAAGTGCGCCCCGGACACGACGTGCTCGGGCACGCGCTGGTCATAGAAGTCGAACAGGGTCTCGTCGTCGACGAGGATGTCGCGGCGCCGCGCCCGGTGCTCCAACTCCTCGACCTCGGTGAGGAGCCTGCGGTTGTCGGCGAAGAACTTGTGGTGCGTACGCCAGTCACCCTCGACGAGCGCGTTGCGGATGAACAGCTCGCGGCTGGCCTCCGGATCGATCCGCCCGTAGTTGACCTTCCGCTGGGCCACGATCGGTACGCCGTACAGCGTGACCTTCTCGTACGCCATCACCGCGGCCTGGTCCTTCTCCCAGTGCGGTTCGCTGTACGTCCGCTTCAGCAGATGCCCGGCGAGGGGCTCCACCCACTCCGGCTCGATCTTGGCGTTGACGCGGGCCCAGAGCCGGGAGGTCTCGACGAGTTCCGCGGACATCACGAACCGCGGGGGCTTCTTGAAGAGAGCCGAACCCGGGAAGATCGCGAACTTGGCGTTGCGGGCACCCAGGTACTCGTTCTTCGCTGTGTTCCTCCCGCCTTCCCCGCCGGCCTCCTTCACGTCCTTCATGCCCACGTGGGACAGCAGGCCCGCCAGGAGCGAGACATGGACGCTCTGCTCCGCCGCGTCCTCCTCGTTCAGATGGATGCCCATCTGCTTGGCGACGGTGCGGAGCTGGGAGTAGATGTCCTGCCACTCGCGGATGCGCAGGAAGTTCAGGTACTCCTGCTTGCACATGCGCCGGAACGCGGACGAGCCGCGCTCCTTCTGCTGCTCACGGATGTACCGCCACAGGTTCAGGAAGGCGAGGAAGTCGCTCGTCTCGTCCTTGAAACGGGCGTGCTGCTGGTCCGCCTGCGCCTGCTTCTCGGCCGGGCGCTCGCGCGGGTCCTGGATGGAGAGCGCGGCCGCGATCACCATGACCTCGCGCGCACAGCCGTTCTTGTCGGCCTCCAGCACCATGCGGGCCAGCCGGGGATCGACGGGCAGCTGAGCCAGCTTGCGGCCCAACTGCGTGAGCCGCTTGCGTGCGTCCTTCTCGGCGGGGTCCAACGCGCCCAGCTCCTGCAGGAGTTGGACACCGTCACGGATGTTGCGGTGGTCCGGCGGGTCGATGAACGGGAACCTCTCGATGTCTCCGAGGCCGGCCGCGGTCATCTGGAGAATGACGGAGGCGAGGTTCGTACGGAGGATCTCGGCGTCCGTGAACTCCGGGCGGGCGAGGAAGTCGTCCTCGCTGTACAGCCGGATGCAGATGCCGTCGCTCGTACGACCACAGCGGCCCTTGCGCTGGTTCGCGCTGGCCTGGGAGATCGCCTCGATGGGCAGCCGCTGCACCTTCGTACGGTGGCTGTAGCGGGAGATGCGGGCGGTGCCCGGGTCGATGACGTACTTGATGCCCGGGACGGTGAGCGAGGTCTCGGCGACGTTGGTCGCCAGAACGATCCTGCGCCCCGTGTGCGGCTGGAAGACGCGGTGCTGCTCGGCGTGCGAGAGCCGGGCGTACAGCGGCAACACTTCCGTGAACCGGTAGTTCTTCTTCGTCAGCGCGTCCGCCGTGTCGCGGATCTCGCGCTCTCCGGAGAGGAAGACGAGGATGTCGCCCTTGCCCTCGCCCTGGAGTTCCTCGACGGCGTCGCAGATCGCGGTGATCTGGTCGCGGTCGGCGTCGTCCGAGTCGTCTTCGAGGAGCGGGCGGTAGCGCACCTCCACCGGATACGTACGGCCGCTGACCTCGACGATCGGGGCGTCGCCGAAGTGCCGGGAGAAGCGCTCGGGATCGATCGTCGCGGAGGTGATGACGACCTTCAGATCCGGCCGCTTGGGCAGCAGCTGGGCGAGGTAGCCCAGCAGGAAGTCGATGTTCAGGGACCGCTCGTGGGCCTCGTCGATGATGATCGTGTCGTACGCGCGCAGCTCGCGGTCCGTCTGGATCTCGGCGAGCAGGATGCCGTCGGTCATCAGCTTGAGGAAGGTCGAGTCCTGGCTGACCTGGTCGGTGAAGCGGACCTTCCAGCCGACGGCCTCGCCCAGCGGCGTGTCCATCTCCTCGGCGACGCGCTCGGCGACGGTGCGGGCGGCGATACGGCGGGGCTGGGTGTGCCCGATCATGCCCCTGAACCCGCGCCCGAGGTCCAGACAGATCTTCGGGATCTGGGTGGTCTTGCCCGATCCGGTCTCCCCCGCGACGATGACGACCTGGTGATCGCGGATGGCCGCGGCGATCTCGTCCTTCTTCTGGCTGACCGGAAGCTGCTCGGGATAGGTGACGGAGGGCACGCGGGCGCGGCGCTCGGCCATACGTGCCTCGCCCTTGGCGACCTCCGCCTCGATCTCGGCGAACACGGCGGAGCGGGCCTCGGGCTGGCGGATCTTGCGTGCGCCCTCGAGCCTGCGCCCGAGCCGGTGCGCGTCGCGCAGGGACAGCTCGGCCAGGCGGGCGGCGATATCGCCGAGGGCGGGGGCGGGATGCGTAGACATACGCCGTCCAGGATCTCACCTCGGCGAAATGAGTGGCGAACGCTTTTGTGGGCGACGCCTCCCGCTCGTGTGACCTGCGGCTTTTCGCGGGACTACACGTTGGGGGCCTGCTGGGCCTGCTGGGCCTGCTGGGGCATCGTGGGCTGGGCAACGGGTGTCTGGGCCATGAGGGGCTGGGCCGCGGAGGCCTGCGTCGCGGTCTGTCGGGGCTCCGTACGGTGCGTGGTGTCGCCGAGGGCGATGGACTTGGCGGTGTTTGCGACGGCCTTGATGCCCAGGTAGGCCGTGGTCATGGTGCTGACCGCCGTGAAGGCCGCGGTCAGCACGGCGACGATCACGGACTTGTCGCCGTCCAGGCGCCATACGCCGGCGATCGCGACCCCGGCGATCGCGAGACTGCTCAGCAGCACCGCCAGCAGCCCGTACCGGGCCCGGTACCGCTCCAGATCCAGCTCCCGTACCGGCTTCGGATCCCGCCCGCCCCACACCATTGGTCCCCCACCCCACAGCACTGCGTCGGCCAGCCAGAACCTAGCGCCGCGCCGGGGACATGCCAAGTTGAACGCACGCAGAAGACCCCGTCCTGCTGGATGGGGCCTTCGGGTTGGGGCTGGGGCTGGGTGAGCTTGGTGTCGGGGGGTGGGTGAACGATCAAGGGCCCCGTCCTGGTGGACGGGGCCCTTGGGTTGTGGCTGGGGCCGGGGTCGAACCGGCGACCTATCGCTTTTCAG
>NZ_JBEZKJ010000100.1:5040-27817 GCF_040651675.1 Streptomyces sp. NPDC048415
ACCTGGTGGACGGGGCCCTTGGGTTGTGGCTGGGGCCGGGGTCGAACCGGCGACCTATCGCTTTTCAGGCGATCGCTCGTACCAACTGAGCTACCCGGCCGCGAGGTTTCATGTGAAACCTCAGCGGTCCTGACGGGATTTGCTGTATCCGATTGCGGCTGCGCCGCGGGCGCGGTCTCCACCTTGGCGGGCGGTGGGCTGCGGCGGGTGCTTGGTCGGTGTCGGTGGGTGAGCTTGGTGTCGGGGGTGGGTGAACGATCAAGGGCCCCGTCCTGGTGGACGGGGCCCTTGGGTTGTGGCTGGGGCCGGGGTCGAACCGGCGACCTATCGCTTTTCAGGCGATCGCTCGTACCAACTGAGCTACCCAGCCACGAGGCTTCAAGCGAAACCTCAGCGGTCCTGACGGGATTTGAACCCGCGGCCTCCACCTTGACAGGGTGGCGAGCACTCCAAACTGCTCCACAGGACCAAGCTGTTGTGTGCGAACAAGCGAATCTAGTGTCGCACACCGTGCTGCGTGCCCCCAACGGGATTCGAACCCGTGCTACCGCCTTGAAAGGGCGGCGTCCTAGGCCGCTAGACGATGAGGGCTATCGGCCCGCCTGGGCGCTTCTCAGCGCGTCGGGGACGTGAGAAGCATATGGGATGGCGGGAGGTATCGCCAAAACGGTTTACGGGGCGGTCGTGGAGGGGGTGCCGGACCGGGCGGGGGACTGGATGGCGCCCGGCTGGTTCTCCTCCGGGAGGTGGCGGCTGACCTCCGCCGTTGTCAGGCCCAGACCGCCCAGCTTGATCGCGTCCCAGGCCTGGAGGCGGTGGGTGTCCCGGTCCATGTAGAGGATCGAGGCCTCGATCGGGGCCGGGTACTTGTGCTCGACGGCGCGCAGGCCGCTGCCGCCGGTGGAGCCCTCCATACGCAGGCGGGTGCCGTACGTCATGACCTCCGTGCCCTCGTGGTGCAGATGGCCGCACAGGACCAACGGGACGTCGCCGTCCGTCTCGCGTGCCGCCGTCGGCTCGTGGGCGATGGCGATGTCGACGGGCGTGCCCGCGGTGCGCTGGTCCCGCAGGGCCGCCGCCAGCCGGTCGCCCGCCAGTACCTCCGCCGCGTCGCCGCCCGGGACGACCGCGCGGTCGGGAGTGAACTGCGGGTCGCCGATGCCGGCGAAGCGCAGGCCCGCGACCGTCTCGGCTTTCCCGTTGTCCAGGACGCGCACGTTCTTCATGCGCTCCAGGTATTTCTGGGTGACCTGTGAGTCATGGTTGCCCCGGACCCAGACGTATGGGACGCCCAGGTCCCCGATCGGGTCCAGGAAGCCGTTCTCCGCCGCGGTGCCGTGGTCCATGGTGTCGCCCGAGTCGACGATCACGTCGACCTTGTACTGCTCCACCAGCGACGCGATGATCTTCCAGCTCGCCGGGTTCAGATGGATGTCCGAGACGTGCAGGACGCGGATCGTCGTCGGGTCCGGCTGGTAGGCGGGGAGCGTGGACGTGACGTCGTACAGCTTCGTCACGTTCGTCACCAGGCGCGCCAACTCCTTCTGGTAGACGTCGAATTCGCTGACGATGCTGCGGGCGTTGCCGACGAGTGAGGGCGCCGAGGAGAGAAGCCCGGAGAACTTCGGCTCCAGGACGGACTTCGGGTTCCAGGTGGCGAAGGCCGTCGCTCCGGAGGCAGCCAGGAGGGTGAGCGCGAGGCCGCCGGCGGCGAGGGCGCGGCGCGGGCGGCGGTAGACCGCGAGGCCGAGGGCGGTGGCGCCGGAGACGACCGCGAGGCAGGACCGTACGGCCAGGTCGAGGGTGCCGTGTTCGACGTCCCGCGCGACCTCGTCCTGGAGGCCGGAGAGCCGCTCGGGGTGGTCGACCAGGGCCTGGGCGCGCACCGGGTCGAGCTGGTCGACGTCGACGTCCAGGCGCAGCGGGGCCTGGTGGCTGCGCAGCTCCAGCGCGCCGAGCGGCGACACGTTGATCTTCGTGCCGCCGGTGAGCGAGGGGCGCAGGGTCATGGTGGTGTTCATGGGGCCGACCGGGACGCGGACGTTTCCCACGATCAGCAGCCCCAGCCACGCGCCGAGGAGGACGACGCAGACCAGCCCGAGGGCGCGGGTCGCGGGGTGCGGCTGGGCGGCGAGTTCGAGCGCCGGGTGCGCGCGGCGGACGCGGCTGCGGCGGGTCAGGGCGCGTGGCGCCGTGCGGGCGCGGGCGCGTATGCGGTGAGCGGCGGCGGTTACGGCAGCGGGGACGCGGGCCATTGGTCGCGTATGCCCAAGTGTGGGGGTGGATATGCGGGAGGATTCACGACTCTCGTACGACCGTTTCGTACCGGACAATGGCCGTGTGCTGGAGATGACGCGCGAGGAGTTCGAGGAACTGGTCGCCGAGGCGCTGGACCGGATTCCACCGGAGCTGACGCGGCTGATGGACAACGTGGCGGTGTTCGTCGAGGACGAACCGCCCGCCGAAGATCCCGAGCTGCTCGGGCTGTACGAGGGGACTCCGCTGACGGACCGCGGGGAGTGGTACGCGGGGGTGCTGCCCGACCGGATCACGATCTACCGGGGGCCGACCTTGCGGATGTGCGAGACGAGGGAGGACGTCATCGCGGAGACCGAGGTGACCGTGGTGCACGAGGTCGCCCACCACTTCGGGATCGACGACGCCCGCCTGCACGCGCTCGGGTATGAGTGACGTTCGGTCGCGTACGCCAGGGCGCGTGTCCTCTTGTGGACGACGGGAGTTGGGCAGGGGGACTCCCCGATCCGCCCTCGGAGGTGGCTGCCTGTGCGCGCCTTGTACGTACCCGTCCGTCTGGCCGCGACGGTCATCGCCGTCGCCGCGGCCGCCGGTTGTATGAGCGTCGGTGACGACGGGGGACGGCCGGGGCCCTCGCACTCGGCGGGGCAGCACGGCGGGGAGGCGCCCGACGGGGTGGCCGCGGTGAACGGGGGCGGTGTCGGCTTCCGCGGCGGGAAGGACGCGAAGGGTGGCGCCGCTTCGGCGAAGCCCGGTGAGTCCGCGTCCGGGGAGGCGTCCGCGTCGGCGTCCGTCTCCGGGGGCGCGAAGCCGTCCGCCAAGGCGACGCAGAAGGGCGGGAAGGGCCGGCCGGAGTCGCCCCCGCCGCCGAACGGTGAGCCGAGTCCGACGCGGACGTCCGCCGAGCCGACGCCTGAGCCGCCGCCCGCGTCGTCGCCGCCGGCGTCGGATCCGGCCACGGCGGAGCCGTCGTCGTCGGCGCACGAGCAGCCGGCCACGCAGCTGGTGGAGCGGGAGCCGGCCCCTGAGGCGGGAGAGCCGGTGTAGGGCGCCTTCCGATGGGTGGATACTCACACACCGGAGGGGCTGAAAAGGTCCCGGACCTGCGTCTTTACGGCTCGGTTTGCCTTCGGGGGTGGGGAGTGCGTATGGTGGTAGATCGTTTGATCCCATTTGCCCGGCGCCAACGCAGAGAGCGCCGCGTGGCGCGTACTCTCCCTTGCCGTGGCCGGACCGCATAGAGGCGGTCGATTGCGACTTCACGGAGTTTGGGCGCGTGCCGTAGAACTCCGGAAGGTTCGCATTTCGCATGTCTGTTTCCAGTACTGATCACGTCGTCGTGCCCGAGAACAACGAGAACGACGACAACGAGGGCGTCCTGGCCGCCGAGGCCGTGGAGTCCACCCCCGAGATCACCTTCGCCTCGCTCGGCCTGCCGGACGGCGTCGTCCGCAAGCTCGCGCAGAACGGCGTGACCACCCCCTTCCCGATCCAGGCCGCGACCATCCCGGACGCCCTGGCCGGCAAGGACATCCTCGGCCGTGGCCGCACCGGCTCCGGCAAGACCCTCTCCTTCGGCCTGCCGCTGCTCGCCCAGCTGGCCGGCGGTCACACCGACAAGAAGAAGCCCCGCGGCATCATCCTCACGCCGACCCGTGAGCTCGCGATGCAGGTCGCGGACGCGCTCCAGCCGTACGGCGACGTGCTCGGCCTGAAGATGAAGGTCGTCTGCGGCGGTACGTCGATGGGCAACCAGATCTACGCCCTCGAGCGCGGCGTCGACGTCCTCGTCGCCACCCCGGGCCGTCTGCGCGACATCATCAACCGCGGCGCCTGCTCGCTCGAGAACGTCCAGGTCGCCGTCCTCGACGAGGCCGACCAGATGTCCGACCTGGGCTTCCTGCCCGAGGTCACCGAGCTGCTCGACCAGATCCCGGGCGGCGGCCAGCGCATGCTGTTCTCGGCCACGATGGAGAACGAGATCTCCACGCTGGTCAAGCGCTACCTGACCAACCCGGTCACGCACGAGGTCGACAGCGCCCAGGGCAACGTCACGACGATGTCGCACCACATCCTCATCGTGAAGCCCAAGGACAAGGCGCCGGTCACTGCCGCGATCGCCTCCCGCAAGGGCCGCACGATCATCTTCGTCCGCACCCAGCTGGGCGCCGACCGCATCGCCGAGCAGCTGCGCGACTCCGGTGTGAAGGCCGACGCGCTGCACGGCGGTATGACGCAGGGCGCGCGGACGCGGACCCTGGCGGACTTCAAGGAGGGCTACGTCAACGCGCTCGTCGCGACCGACGTCGCCGCCCGCGGTATCCACGTCGACGGCATCGACCTGGTCCTGAACGTGGACCCGGCCGGTGACCACAAGGACTACCTGCACCGCTCCGGCCGTACGGCCCGCGCGGGCCGCAGCGGCACCGTCGTATCCCTCTCCCTGCCGCACCAGCGTCGGCAGATCTTCCGGCTGATGGAGGACGCGGGCGTCGACGCCTCGCGTCACATCATCAACTCCGGTACGGCCTTCGAGCCCGAGGTCGCCGACATCACCGGCGCCCGGTCGATGACCGAGGTCCAGGCCGAGTCCGCGGGCAACGCCGCACAGCAGGCCGAGCGTGAGGTCTCGCAGCTCACCAAGGAGCTGGAGCGCGCGCAGCGTCGTGCGGCCGAGCTGCGCGAGGAGGCCGACCGTCTGGTGGCCCGCGCCGCGCGTGAGCGGGGCGAGGACCCGCAGGCGGCCGTCGCCGCCGCCGCGGAGGCCGTCACCGAGCAGGTCGTGGCCGAGGCTGCCGCCGAGGTGGCCGCCGTGGCCGAGCAGCCCGCCGAGCAGCCGCGTCAGCGCCGCGACGAGCGGGGCAACTACGAGCGCCGTGACGACCGTGGTGGCCGTTCCTTCGAGCGTCGTGACGACAACCGGGGCGGCTTCAACCGCGACCGTCGTGACAACGACCGTGGTGGGTTCCGTCGGGACAACGACCGTCGTGACGACCGCGGCGGGCGTTCCTTCGAGCGCCGTGACGACCGCGGTGGCTTCAACCGTGACCGTCGTGACGACCGTGGTGGCCGTTCTTTCGAGCGTCGTGACGACAACCGGGGCGGCTTCAACCGCGACGACCGCGGCGACCGTGGCGGCGTCAACCGGGACGACCGGGGCGACCGTGGCGGCTTCAACCGTGACCGTCGTGACGACCGTGGTGGCCGTTCTTTCGAGCGTCGTGACGACCGTCCCGGCTTCAGCCGTGACCGTCGTGACGACCGCGGCGGCCGTACCTTCGAGCGCCGTGACGACCGTGGCGGCCACCGTGGCAGCGACCGTCCCTTCAACCGCGACCGCCAGGACAACCGCCCCTCCAGCGGTTTCCGCGCCGGCAGCCACGACCGC
This sequence comes from Streptomyces sp. NPDC048415, assembly GCF_040651675.1. Taxonomy (NCBI): domain Bacteria; kingdom Bacillati; phylum Actinomycetota; class Actinomycetes; order Kitasatosporales; family Streptomycetaceae; genus Streptomyces; species Streptomyces sp. NPDC048415. Next base: position 10,685 of record NZ_JBEZKJ010000100.1, read on the forward strand.
CCGACCGGCCGTCGTGACGACCACCGCACCACCGGCACGGGCACCGGAACCGGTTCCTTCGGCCGCCGCGAGGAGAAGCCGCGCTGGAAGCGCAACGGCTGACGCCGGCTGAAGCAGTGAAGTGACGTGGCCCCCACCCGGGTTCGGGTGGGGGCCACGACGTTTTCGCACGGTCGCGAGCGGCCGGCAGCGCTACAAGGGTCCTTTTTGGCCAATCGGTCGGCGCATGTCATGCCCACGGTCAGGGAATCGCTGGGGGCATGACAACACCTTCACCTTTCAGCGCGCGTGACCCGGCCAAGGGCGAGGCGTTCGTGTCGGACGAGGAACGGCTTGCCGAGCTCGGCTACACGCAGGTTCTCGCGCGCCGCATGTCGGCGTTCTCGAACTACGCCGTGTCGTTCACGATCATCTCGGTGCTCTCCGGCTGTATGACCCTGTACCTGTTCGGCATGAACACCGGCGGCCCCGCCGTGATCACCTGGGGCTGGGTCGCTGTCGGACTGATGACGCTGTTCGTCGGGCTGTCGATGGCCGAGATCTGCTCGGCGTACCCGACGTCCGCCGGTCTGTACTTCTGGGCGCACCGGCTGGCCCCGGAGCGGACGGCCGCGGCCTGGGCGTGGTTCACCGGCTGGTTCAACGTGCTCGGCCAGATCGCGGTGACCGCCGGCGTCGACTTCGGCGCGGCGTCGTTCCTTGGCGCGTACCTGAACCTGCAGTTCGACTTCCAGGTCACCCCGGGCCGAACGATCCTCCTCTTCGCCGGGATCCTGCTCCTGCACGGTCTGCTGAACACCTTCGGCGTCCGCATCGTCGCACTCCTCAACAGCGTCAGCGTGTGGTGGCACGTGCTGGGGGTCCTGGTCATCGTGGGCGCGCTCGCCTTCGTGCCCGACCGCCACCAGTCGGCGTCCTTCGTGTTCGGGCACTTCGTGAACAACACGGGCTGGGGCAGCGGGATTTACGTCGTGGCCGTCGGTCTGCTGGTCGCTCAGTACACCTTCACCGGGTACGACGCCTCCGCGCACATGACGGAGGAGACCCACGACGCGGCGACGGCGGGCCCGAAGGGCATCGTCCGTTCGATCTGGACGTCGTGGATAGCGGGTTTCGTCCTGCTCCTGGGCTTCACCTTCGCGATCCAGTCGTACGACAAGGAACTGGGCTCGGCGACCGGCGCGCCGCCGGCGCAGATCCTGCTCGACGCGCTGGGCGCGACCTCCGGGAAGCTGTTGCTGCTGGTCATCATCGGGGCGCAGCTCTTCTGCGGGATGGCGGCCGTCACCGCCAACAGCCGTATGATCTACGCCTTTTCGCGCGACGGCGCGCTGCCGTTCTCGCACGTGTGGCACACGGTGAGCCCGCGGACGCGGACACCGGTCGCGGCGGTGTGGCTCGCCGTGGTGGGCGCGCTGGCGCTGGGACTGCCGTACCTGATCAATGTGACGGCGTATGCGGCCGTGACGTCGATCTGTGTCATCGGGCTCTACATCGCGTACGTGGTCCCGGTCCTGCTGCGGCTGCGCAAGGGCGACGCCTTCGAGCGCGGGCCCTGGCACCTGGGCCGCTGGTCCCGGCCGATCGGCATCGTCTCGGTCACCTGGGTCGTCGTGATCACGATCCTGTTCATGCTGCCCCAGGTCTCGCCGGTCACCTGGGAGACCTTCAACTACGCCCCGATCGCCGTCCTCGTCGTCCTCGGCTTCGCCGCGACCTGGTGGCTGGCCTCGGCCCGCCACTGGTTCCTCAACCCCGGCCACGTCCGCACGATCGCCCGCGAGGAGGCCCGCAAGGGCACGCCCGAACCGGTCGATCCGTAACCTTGCGTGCTTTTGGCGCGGCCGGGTCCCCGATACCCGATCGGAGTCCCGGCCTCGTCCGGCTATGCTCGGGGATGCATCGGCACGGGATCGACCCCGGTCGACGTCGGCCGGTGCGTGGACCCTTAGCTCAATTGGCAGAGCAGTGGACTTTTAATCCATTGGTTGTGGGTTCGAGTCCCACAGGGTCTACCGGTGAGGCCCAGATCAGAGGCGCTCTGATCTGGGCCTTCGGCGTGTCAGCCCGCGGTGAGTTCGGTGAGCGGGAGGGTGTGCTGGGTCTGGAGGACCTTGGCGCGCAGGTAGCGGACGTTGTGGGCGGTGGTGAAGACGCCTGTCGGGACGCGGTCGGTGACCGTGATGCCGAGGTCGCGGAGCTGGTCGGCCTTGTCGGGGTTGTTGGAGAGCAGGTCCAGGGAGCCGATGCCGAGGGCGTGCAGCATCTGGGCGGCGGCCGTGTAGTCGCGGTCGTCCTCCGGCAGGCCGAGGGCGGCGTTGGCGGCGTAGGTGTCGAGGCCCTGGTCCTGGAGGGCATACGCGTCGAGCTTGTTGTAGAGGCCGATGCCGCGCCCCTCCTGACGGAGGTACAGAAGCACGCCGCCCCGGTCCGCGATCCGCTCCACCGCCTCGCGCAGCTGCGGGCCGCAGTCGCAGCGGGCCGAGCCGAAGACGTCGCCGGTCAGGCACTCCGAGTGCAGTCGCACCAGCGGGTTCGCGCCGGGCTCGCCGAGCACGACGGCCAGGTGTTCCTGCTCGTCGGCGAGGCCGTGGAAGGTGACCAGTTCCGCGTCGACGGAGTAGCCGTCGCCGAAGCGCAGGGGCACGCGGACGCGGGTGCGCACCGTGGCGGTGGGGTAGTCGCGCATGTTGTCTCTCCGTCCAGCGGGTTCGTACGAGATGGTGCTTCAGATTTGAAGCACTCCCGCGGGGAGAGACAGTACATGTGCTTTAAACTTCAAGCAACGCATTCGCGACAAGTGGTGCTCCAGGCGATGCGCGTGCTCAGGAGGAACGTCGCCGCCACGGCAGATCTTCCCCGGTGGCCCCCGGCTTTCCGCCCTGGATCGCCCGCGTGATGCTCGCGGAGATCTCCTCCAGCTGCGCGACCTGCTCCGGCGTCAGATGCTCGAAGACCGCCGCCCTTACCGTCTCCACGTGTCCCGACGCCGTCCGCTCCAGGACGGCCATGCCCTCGTCCGTGAGCACCGCGACATGGCCGCGCTTGTCGGTCGGACAGCCCTCGCGGCGTACCGCGCCGTCTTTCTCCAGCCGGGTCACCGCGTACGTCAGCCGGCTGCGCGTGATCTTCAGGATCTCGGCGAGTTCGGTCATCCGCAGCCGTCGGTCGGGCGCCTCGGACAGCATGGCCAGGACGGAGTAGTAAAGGTGGGGCATGCCGGCCTCCGCCTGGAGCTGGCGGTCGATCGTGTCCTCCAGGAGGGAGGCGGCGGAAATGTACGAGCGCCAGGCGCGCTGTTCGGCGGGGGAGAGCCAGCGGGTCGTCATGCGGCCAGTCTAGGTATTGTTTAAAAGTTGAACCACTGGACGGTGCCGGTCGCACAAACTGAGTGGTACCGGTTGAACCGCCAAGCCGTACCAAGCCACTGCGATCCGGAGGCTGCGCCCCCATGCCCCACCCCTATGTCCTGTTGTCCGCCGCCGTCTCCCTCGACGGCTTCCTGGACGACACCGGCCCCGAGCGGCTGCTGCTCTCGGACGCGGCCGACTTCGACCGGGTCGACGAGGTACGGGCGTCCAGCGACGCGATCCTGGTCGGCGCGGGCACGATCCGCTCGGACAACCCGCGGCTCCTGGTCAACTCCGCCGAACGACGCGCGGCACGGGTCGCCTCCGGGCGCCCGGAGTACCCCCTGAAAGTCACCGTCAGCGGATCGGGCGACCTCGATCCGAAGGCCCAGTTCTGGCACACCGGCGGCGAGAAGATCGTCTATACGACGGATGAGGGGGCGGGGCGGGCGGCGGAGCTCCTGGGGGGACTCGGCGTCGAAGTGGTGTCGACCGGGGCCGAACTCGACTGGCGTGTGCTGCTCGAACACCTCTATGGCGTACGGGGTGTGCGGCGCCTCATGGTCGAAGGGGGCGGGCGGGTCCACACCCAGCTGATGCGGGAGGGGCTGGCGGACGAGCTGCAGCTCGCCGTCGCGCCGCTGTTCGTGGGCGAGCCGGGCGCGCCGCGGTTGTTCGGGCCCGGGACGTATCCCTCCGGGCGGCTGCGGCTGGTGGAAACACGGGCCGTCGGGGACATCGTGCTCATCCGGTACGTGCCCACGGCGCCCGGGGCCGGGAGGCTCGCGTCCGCGACGGACCGGCGGTGGCTGGCGCTCGCGTGCGAGCTGGCGGGTCTGTGTCCGCCGTCGCGGACCGCGTTCAGTGTGGGGGCGGTGGTGGTGGCGGCCGACGGGACGGAGCTGGCGCGCGGGTACTCCCGCGAGGGGGACGATCCCGTCGTGCACGCCGAGGAGGCGGCGCTCGCCAAGATCGATCCCGCCGATCCGCGGCTGGGCTCCGCCACCGTGTACAGCAGCCTGGAACCTTGCGCTCGCCGTGCCTCCCGGCCGGCGCCGTGTGCCCGTCTGATCCTCGACGCGGGGGTGCGGCGAGTGGTCACCGCCTGGCGCGAGCCCGACACGTTCGTCGCAGGGGCCGACGGGAACGGGCTGCTCGTCGCCGAAGGCGCCGACGTCGTCGTACTCCCGGAGTACGAGGATCTGGCCGTGACCCCCAACCGCCACCTCTTGGCGTAGGCCCCGGGCCTGGGCCCTGCGCGGGCCCCCGGCCTGGGCCCCGCGCGGGTGAAGGGTTCTCGCCCGCTCCGCCCTTACGTCCCGCACCTGGGGCTCCGTCCCAGACCCCGCTCCTCAAACGCCGGAGGGGCTGGGTTTCCGCGTGTGCTTTTGGGTCCCGCGGATGGCGTACACTGGTTTCAACGACGCGGGGTGGAGCAGCTCGGTAGCTCGCTGGGCTCATAACCCAGAGGTCGCAGGTTCAAATCCTGTCCCCGCTACTGAAGGCCAAGGGCCGGAACTCGGATCACGAGTTCCGGCCCTTGGTGTTTTCCCTGGCCGCGTTTCCCTCGCCGCGTTTCCCCCACCGCGTTCTTCTCGCCGCAGACCACGTACTCCGCTCGGCCCACACCGCTCGCCTCCCTCCCTCGATCCGGGAAACCTGGACGAGTGGGGCAGCGAGGAGGCGGGCCAATGCCCCAGGATGCGTACGAGCGGGCCGGCGGACGCCTGCCCGGCGACCCCGTGCCCGACCCCGGCCTCGGCGACGCCACGCCGCACAGCGCCCCGCGGCACGGCGGTCCGAAGGACACCGGCCGGCGCAGGATCTCGTACGCCCGTGCCTTTGTGCGGGCACTCCCGGCGCTGCTCATCGTCACCGGGATCCTCTACGACTACCTCACCCCGTCGGACTTCACCGCCGCTCCCCTCCTCACGGCCGCCCCACTCGTCGCCGCGCCCCTCTACTCACTGCGCGGCACCGTCCTCACCGGCACCCTGACCATCGCCGCGCTCGTCACCGTCCACCTCAAGCTCGGTATCGCCCTGAACGTCGACTCGGTCACCGAAGTGGTCACCGTGGCGACAGCCGTCGGCCTGGCCGTCCTCATCAACATCCTCGTCCGCCGCAGCGACGAACGGCTCGCCTCGGTCCGGGAGATCGCCGAGTCCGCGCAGCGCGCCGTGCTGCCGGAGCCCGCGGAGCGGATCGGCGGCCTGGAGGTCGCCGCGCGGTACGAGGCGGCGCAGACGGACGCCTACATCGGCGGCGACCTCTACGCGGTGCAGGACTCCCCGCACGGTGTACGGCTGGTGGTGGGCGATGTACGCGGGAAGGGCATGGGTGCGGTGGCCGCCGTGGCGGTGGTGATCGGGGCGTTCCGGGAGGCGGCCGAGCAGGAGGCGACGCTGGAGGCGGTCGCGGGGCGGCTGGAACGGGCGCTGGCGCGCGAGGGCACCCGGCGCGACGGCCTCGACGCCTTCGAGGGGTTCACCACGGCCGTACTCGCGGAGATCCCGCACGGCGAGGACGCCGTACGGATCGTCAACCGCGGCCATCCCCCGCCCTTGCTCCTGCATACCGACGGCACCCTCGTCGCACTCGCCGCCGAGGACCCCGCGCTGCCGCTGGGGATGGGTGAGCTGGGCGCCTGGCCCGACCGGGCGGTGCGGGCCGGCTTCCCCCGCGGGGCGACGCTGCTTGTGCACACGGACGGGCTGTCCGAGGCCCGCGACGGGCGCGGGGACTTCTACGATCCTGTGGCGTGCCTCGCCGGCCGGCTCTTCGCCGGGCCCGGCGCGTTGCTGACCGCACTTGCCGACGAGGTCCGCCGGCACGCGGGCGGCGCTCTGGCGGACGACATGGCGCTGCTCGCCGTACGACGCCCCCAGTTGGTGGACGGCGTCCTTGATCGTTGTCACGAGGGGTGATCGTGTGACGCCTCTCCGATAACAACTGACACACCGTCAACTGAACGCGTGTTTATGGAGTGTGGTCAACTCGCCCGGTTTACCCCGGTCATGACCCCAAAGTCCTGGCCAAAAGCATGAACGATCAGTCCGAACAGCTTGGAATCCGGGGTCCGGGTCTATTAACGTTCGATAACGCAGCGCGGTCGTCCCAGCCGTCACAAGAGACGGCTCCGTGCGCACGCGCCGAATCCCGCGAGGGAACCGGGGAACCACCAACTTGGGGTGAATCGAGCGTATTCCGCCGTGGAAGCACGGCAGGTATACGCGCGTAGGAGACCTTCCTGCTCCGAACCCGTCAGCTAACCCGGTAGGCGAGAAGGAAGGAAAGGAGCGCGCCCACGTGGCGTCCAACCGGCCTGCCCAGAACACCTCGTTCGCGCCGAGTGATACACAGCCCTTCGGCTACGGCAACGACGAGGGCCCCTGGGAGGAGTGGAACCCCACCGAGGATTCCGTCCGTCCCGTGCGCGGCCGGCACCGCGTCAGCAAGCAGCGCGGCGGAGGACTCGCCCGCAGCTCCACGGTTCTCGGCGTCGGCGTCATAGCCGCCGTCGGCGCGGGCGGTATGGCCACCGCGGCGCCCGGCAAACCGCCGGTGTCGATCTCGCTGCCCGACCTGTCGTCGGTCACCGAATCGGCCAAGGCCCTGATCTCGGACGGCGGCTCCAGCGCCCCCAAGGGCTCCGCCACCCCGCTCACCAGCGCCGGCCTGACCAGCACCGACGCCGCCCAGGGCAGCACGGACGCGGGCGAGGCCCTGCGCGCCCGCATCATGCAGCAGGCCGAGTCGCAGCAGGACCAGGTCGACAACGCGGCCCAGGAGGCCGCCGAGGCCGCCGCCGCCAAGCAGGCCGTCGCGCTCGCCGCCAAGCAGCAGGACGACGCCGAGGCCAAGGCCGCGGCTACCAAGAAGAAGGCGGAGCAGGAGGCCAAGGCGAAGGCCGAGGCCGCGCGTCTCGCCGAGCTCGCCAAGAGCTACTCGCTGCCCACCTCCTCGTACACGCTGACCGGGCGCTTCGGCGACGCCGGCTCCATGTGGTCCTCCGGCTATCACACCGGCCTCGACTTCGCCGCGCCCACCGGCACGCTGATCAAGGCGATCCACAGCGGCACCGTCACGGAGGCGGGCTGGGCCGGCGCGTACGGCTATCGCACGATCCTCACCCTCGACGACGGTACGGAGCTGTGGTTCTGCCACCAGTCGTCGATCAGCGTCAGCGTGGGGCAGAAGGTCGCCACGGGTGACGTCATCGGACGCGTGGGCGCGACGGGCAATGTCACCGGGCCGCACCTGCACCTGGAGGTGCACCCCGACGGCGGCGGCGCGATCGACCCGATGGCGTGGCTGCGGGGCAAGGGCCTCAATCCCTGATCGCCCGGAGGGGAGCGGAATACGGCCATCCGGTGCGGGCGTTGAAACTGAGCATGACTTCTCTTCGTAAGCTCGGTTCCTCCGACCTCGAGGTCTTCCCGCTCTCCCTCGGCGGCAACGTCTTCGGCTGGACCTCGGACGAGGCCCAGTCCTTCGCCGTGCTCGACGCGTACGCGGCGGCCGGCGGCAACTTCCTCGACACGGCCGACTCCTACTCGGCATGGGTCGAGGGCAACAAGGGCGGCGAGTCCGAGACCATCATCGGCAAGTGGCTGAAGGCGCGCGGCAACCGCTCGGACATCGTGGTCGCCACCAAGGTCAGCCAGCACCCCGAGTACCCGGGGCTGTCCGGCGCCAACATCAAGGCCGCCGCCGACGCGTCCCTGCGCCGCCTCGACACCGACTACATCGACCTCTACTTCACGCACTTCGACAAGCCGGAAGTGCCGGTCGATGAGATCATCGGCGCGCTCGACGACCTGGTGAAGGCCGGCAAGGTGCGCCACATCGCCGCCTCCAACATCACGCCCGAGCGGCTCCAGGAGTCCCTGGAGTTCTCCGACCGCGAGGGCCTCGCGCGCTATGTCGCCCTCCAGCCGCACTACAACCTGGTCTCGCGCGACACCTACGAGGGCGCCCTGCGGGACGTCGCCTCCCGCGCCGGTCTCGCGGCCGTCCCGTACTTCTCCCTCGCGTCCGGCTTCCTCACCGGGAAGTACCGGCCGGGTACGACGGTCGACAGCGCGCGTGCGGAGGGCGCCGCCAAGCACCTGGACTCCGAGCGCGGGCTGCGGGTCCTCGCCGCCCTCGACGAGGTCGCCCAGGCCCACGACGTTCCCGTCGCCACCGTCGCCCTGGCGTGGCTGGCGGCCCAGCCGACCGTGGCGGCGCCGATCGCTTCCGCCCGCACGGTCGAGCAGCTGCCCGCGCTGATCGGGGTGGCGGAACTGGTCCTGACGGGCGGCGAGCTGGCCAGGCTGACGGAGGCGTCGGCCTGACGGGATCTTCTGGCGTGGGCCTGAGGGCGTCTTCTGGTGGGGGCGTGACGGCGTCTTCTGCCGAGGGCCTCGCGGCATCTTCTGGCGTGGGCGTGACGGCATCTCCCGTCGCGGGCCTGACGGCACTTCTGGTGTGGGCCTGACGGCGTCTTCTGCCGTGGGTGTGACGGCGCCTCCTGCCGCGCCGGGGGGACGTCCTTTTCGCCGCGGCGGGGATCTGCCGTGACGGCGCGATCCGGTCCGGCGGTGCCCAACTCTCCGCAGGTCTATGACCGATAGGGGTTGTACGCGGGAGACGGCGCCGCCGGCCTGTACTGCTGACCGTACGACGGGGCGTATCCGTACCCGTATCCGTGCGCCGGCCACGGTGGCGGGACCGGAACCACCGGAACCGGCGCCGTGACGCGCGCCGCGTAGGCGAGCGCCGGCCGGGCGACATCCCGGCGCCGCCACAGCGCGTCGAGCAACTCCCGCTCCCGTACGACGAAGTCGGCGCCCGCGCGGCCACGCCGCCCCCGGTGCCGAAGGAACGCGAGCGAGGTCGCGTACGCCTCGTACTCCGCGACCGAGCGCGCCGCGGCCTTCCCGAAGTGGTGGTGGGCGTACTCGCGGGCGAGCCGTCGCGCCCGCATCGAGCCGAGCACGTACGGCTCGGCCGGGGTCAGCCACCCGGCGACGGCGTACGCGGGCAGTTCCGAGCGCACCGTGCGCAGCTCGCGCTGCCGGGTCCAGACGACCAGCCAGGTCAGCAGCCCGAACGCTGGCACCATGAACGCGGCGTACACCGCGAAGAAGCCGTACTCCCCGAAGTTGGAGGAGCCGTTCCATACGGAGTGCATGCCCATGGCGAGCAGCAGCCCGGCGAGGGGAAGCAGGACACGGCGCAGCTGCTGGCGTTCGGCGGACAGCGCCGCGATGCCGAAGCCGATGCCGGTGAGCACCGTGAACAGCGGGTGCGCGAAGGGCGACATCACCACGCGGACGAAGAAGGTCGCGGCGGTGACGGACGCGAGTCCGCGTTCGCCGCTGAGCTGGTCGGTGCCGAAGGCGGTGCCGAGATAGAGGATGTTCTCGGTGAACGCGAAGCCGGTGGCGGTGACCCCGGCTATGACGACGCCGTCGACGATCCCGGTGAAGTCCCGTCTGCGGAAGAGGAAGACCAGCAGCACGGCCGCGGCCTTCGCGGATTCCTCGACTATGGGCGCTATGACGGTCGCGCCGAGGGTGTCGGCGCTGGAGGGATCCGCGGTCGCGGTCGCTATCCACTTGGTGGCGAAGCTGTTGGCGACGATCGCTATGAGCGCGGCGGCGCAGGCGCCCCAGGCGAAGGAGAAGATCAGGTTGCGCCAGGGGCCGGGCTCGACGCGGTCCAGCCAGCGGAACGCGGCAACCAGCAGGGGCACGGGGAACACCGCGAGCCCGAGACCGACCAGAAAGCCCTCGGTGCCGGTCTGTTCGCGGACGAGGGCCAGGATCACCAGCCCCGATATCGCGAGCAGCGTGCTCAGCGCGCCGTACCGGACCGATCTGCGCTGCCACCAGTGCGCATGCCGCAGCGCACGGCCCGCGGGACCGCTGGGGTGCGTCGGGTACGGGGGACAGGTGGCCACGGCATTGACCCTAACGAGGGGGGGCGGGGCCCGCGACGGTGCCCGGTGCGGCCCGCAGGGGTTTCAGTCGCCGGGAGCGTGCTGGTCTCGGTGCTGTACGCGCCGGAAGAGGAGGTCGTTCACCACATGACCCTTGTCCAGTCCCTGGCCCTCGAAACGGGTCAGCGGCCGGAAGCCGGGACGTGGCGCGTAACCGCCGTCGGGCTGGGTGTTCTCGAAGTCCGGGTGGGCGCTGAGTACTTCGAGCATCTGTTCGGCGTACGGCTCCCAGTCGGTCGCGCAGTGCACAAGGCCGCCCGGCTTGAGGCGGGTAGCGACGAGGTTCAGGAACTCCGGCTGGATCAGCCGCCGCTTGTGGTGCCGCTTCTTGGGCCAGGGGTCGGGGAAGTACACGCGCAGTCCGCTCAGGGACTCCGGCGGGAGCATCTCCCTGAGCAGGATGATCGCGTCGCCGTTGCCGACCCGGATGTTGGACAGGCCGTTGCGGTCCGCGAGATTCAGCAGGTTGCCCTGGCCGGGCGTGTGCACGTCCACGGCGAGGATGCCGGTGCCCGGGTCCTCGGCCGCCATCTGCGCGGTGGCCTCGCCCATTCCGAACCCGATCTCGAGCACGACGGGCAGGTCGGCCCCGAACAGCTCCGCCAGGTCGATCACCCGCTGCCCGTCGATGTCCAGCCCCCACTTGGGCCACAGCCGCTGCAACGCGTCCGCCTGCCCGGCCGTCACCCGACTCCGCCGCGGCTGAAAACTCCGAATCCGCCGCTCGAAATGCGACCCGGCGGGATCGGCCTTCGGCCCGTCGGGGAACCGGGGCTCACCCTTGGCACGGGTGTGACGCAGCGGGCCGCCACCGGCGCGGGTGGGCTGGGGGACATCGGGGGAGTCAATGGGCTCAGACACAGTGCTGACGATTTTACGGGCACGACTCAGCCCGTCCGGCATTTGAGGACGAGCGCGAAGCGCGACACGGGGGTCTGGGGCGAGCACTCAGGTTCTGGGGCGGCGAGCCCTCAGGTAGGGGACGGGTAGGGGCACAGGGGGCGAAAACCCCCTGTGCCGGCACCCGCGCCGGGCACCGGTCAGACCCCCGCCAGCGCGGCCAGCGCCCGCCGGGCAACCTCCCTGCCAATGGGCAGCGAAGCCGTCGCGGCGGGCGACGGCGCGTTCAGCACATGTACCGTCCGCGGCCCCTCCCGGATCAGAAAGTCGTCCACCAGCGTCCCGTCCCGCAGGACGGCCTGAGCCCGCACCCCCGCGGGGGCCCGCACCAGGTCGTCCGGCGTCACCGCGGGCAGCAGCCGCCGCACAGCCGCGGTGAACGCCGCCTTGGACACCGACCGCCGCAGCTCCCCACCCCCGTACCGCCAGTGCCGCCCCGCTATCCGCCATGTCCCCGGCCACGCCAGCGTCCCGCCCAGCTCCCTTGGCCGCACGACCCCCCACCCGTACCCCTCCCGGGCGAGCGCGGGAACCGCGTTCGGCCCGACGTGGACGTCTCCGTCGATGCCCCGCGTGAGATGCACCCCGAGGAACGGGAAGGCGGGGTCCGGCACCGGATAGACCAGCCCGTGCACCAGCTCGGGCCGCGCCAGTGAGTAGTACTCGCCCCGGAAGGGCACGATCCGCATCCCGGGATCGTCCCCCGCGAGCCGGGCGATCTCGTCGCAGTGCAGCCCCGCACAGTTGACGAGCACACGCGCGCGGACGACCGCGCCATCGGACGTGCGGACTGCGGCGCCGAGGCCGGCGCGCCGGTCGACGCCGACGACCGCCGCCCCGTACCGGATCTCGGCCCCGGAGGATTCCGCGAGCTGCCGGGCCACCGCGACGAAGTCGCAGATCCCGGTGGTGCCGACGTGGATGGCGGCGAGGCCGCGCACCTCGGGCTCGAACTCCGCCATCTGGGCGGCTCCCAGCTCCCGCACCGGAATGCCGTTCTCCCGGCCTCGCTGCACCAGCCCGTGCAGCCTGGGCAGCTCCGCCTTGTCCGTGGCGACGATCAGCTTGCCGGTGACGGCGTGGGCGATGCCGTACTCCGCGCAGAACTTGATCATCTCGGCGGAGCCCCGCACCGCATACCGCGCCTTCAGGGAGCCCGGGCGGTAGTAGATCCCGCTGTGGATCACCCCGCTGTTGCGTCCCGTCTGGTGCCGGGCGGGCCCCTGTTCCTTCTCCAGCACCGTCACTCGCGTGCCCGGCGCCGCACGCGTGATCGCATACGCCGTCGACAGGCCGACGATGCCGCCGCCGATCACCAGCACATCGCAGTCGTACGCGCTCCGCACCCTGCACCACCTCCCGACTTCGATAGTGCACTGCGCCACTGACAATGCCCTCAAACCCGGAAGCCCCGGCTCCGCGCCCCTGGGGTCGCGGGTCTGGGGACCGTGCGCCTACGCCGGAGCCATAAGCAGCGGCCGTGCGCGCTCGCGCAGCTCCGCCACGCGCGGTTCGTCGCCGTACGGCTCCAGCCGGTGCAGGAGGTCCTTCACGTACTCGGTGGTGCGCGCGGAGGAGATGCGCCCCGCGACCTCCACCGCCCGTACGCCCTGCTCGCATGCCGCGTCCAGGTTGCCGGACTCCAGCTCGGCGACCGCCGACACCACCAGACGCAGACCGTGGGAGCGTACGAACTCCTCCGTCGGCTTCGACAGGGCCTGCTCGGTGAAGCGGCGCACCTGGCGCGGTGCCTTCAGGTCGCGGTAGCACTCGGCCGCGTCGGCGGCGAAACGGTCGTAGGAGTAGAAGCCGAGCCAGGTCGGGTCGTTGTCGCCGTCGCGGGCCCGCTCCAGCCAGCCCTCGGCCGCTTTCAGGGCGCCGCCTGCCGCGTGGGCGTCACCCGCGCGTGCGTGTGCGCGTGCCTCGACGAGGCGGAAGAAGCTCATGGTGCGGGCCGTGGCGAGGCCCCGGTTGCGCTCCAGGGCGGCCTGGGCGAGATCGACGCCCTCGTCGCCGAAGCCGCGGTAGGTGGCCTGGAGGGACATGGAGGCCAGTACGTAGCCCCCCAGGGGGACGTCGGCGGCCGCCCGGGCCAGACGCAGTGCCTGGATGTAGTACCGCTGGGCGGCCTCCTGCTGGCCCGTGTCGAAGGCCATCCACCCGGCGAGACGGGTGAGTTCGGCCGATGCTCCGAACAGGGCCCTTCCGACCTCGTCGGAGTACGAGCCGAGCAGCAGCGGTGCCGCCTCCACCCTCAAGCACTCCGGAACCATGGACGAACGCCAGTCGCCGCCTCCGTACTTGGAGTCCCAGCGCCTGGCGTCCTCGGCTGCCTCGCGGAGCTTGTGCACATCGCTGTGGCCGACTTTCAGCGGTGCTCCGGAGCCCTCACCGGAGCTCACCTCGCGCGCCACCGAGCTATCGGCCGGGGCTATCAGCCACCGCGAAGCGGGAGTTGCGTATGCGCTCACTGCGAAGGAGCCGGCCAGAGACTGCCAGATGCCGCCACCGCCCGCCCGGCGCCCGGCGAGGTCGAGTCGGTACAGCTCGGTGGCCGACCGCACCGCCTGCCCGACGTCACGGGGGAAGGCGAGGCCCACTTCCGGCGCGGGGTCCGCGTCCGCCAGACCGATCTCGTGGAGAGGTACGGGGCGGCCGAGCTTGTGGCCGATGGCGGCCGCGATGAGGTGCGGGGCGGCACCTTGGGGCACCATTCCCTTCGACACCCAGCGCGCCACCGACGTTTTGTCGTAGCGAAGAGTCAACCCGCGCTGAGCGCCAAGATCGTTGACGCGTCGCGCGAGTCCTGCGTTGCTGATTCCCGCGAGGGCGAGAACGGCGCCGAGTTTTTCGTTCGGCCCGCGTTGCTCCCTGGACATGCGCCACCCCTCGACACAGACGGCTGCCGCGCTGGCATAACCACGCGGCATTCGTAAACCCAGCGTAGTTCGCCCGATCCCAAGCGTTAAGAGGCTTAGTTCCGGATGGCGGGATTGTGGTCCGCACGACTGTACGGACGGTTGCGGCGTGCTCCCGCTGTGTGGCCGTGCGCCCGTCCGTGCGCTCTTCTCCGGCCATCGGGGGAGCGCTTCCATGGATCGTGCGTGGGTCGGCCCGCTGTACTGGATCCAGCGGGCTGGGGGAACACCGCCGCCTCCATCCCCGCGGGCGGCGGACCGGTCCGGGAGGCGAACTCCGCCTCCCGGACTGTGCGTTGCCGAAGCGGTGCGCAGGGCCTGTACGGAGCGTGTCCGTGCCTGGCCGTCCCTGGCCGATTTGGCCGAAAACCGACGGTGGCTCTTGGGGGCAATCACGGCTCCCACCACGTCAGTTGAGGGCGCGCAGGGGGTCTTGGGGGAGCGTACCGGGGGCGCATTCGCGTCGACTCGGTGCCACCAGGGGGGCCGCTCCCGTCCGGTCGCGCACCAGTGGACGACGGGCTCGACTCGCGTCGCTCGTCGGTTCCTTGGGGTCGCGAGTCGGCCTCTTCGGCGGTCGCGGACGGCCCCTTGGACGGTCGCGCATCGGCTTCTAGGCGGCGCGGGCGCTCGCATGGGGGCGCGTTTCAGGGGGCGCAAGCCGCCGCAGGGGCCCTCCCGCGCGCTTCCTTCATGGCAGCATGGTGCCCAGTTCGTACGGTGCACTGGTTGTCCACAGCCTGTGGAGGCGGCGATGCGGTGGTTGGTGGGGTGGAGCAGTACCGCCGCCAGAGCGCCTGAGATCGGCTCGGCGGGCGCCACCGGAAGCGACGGCGAGACCGTGCACCCGGTGGGCTCCCAACTCCTGTGGGGCGACCCCGATCCCCTGTGGGCCGTCGGCGACTGGCGTCCCGACGAGGTGCGCGTGATCAAGGCCGACGCGCAGAACCGGATCGCCGTTCTCGGCACCTGCGGAGCCTCCGACGAAGAACTGCGGGTCGGACTGTTCGCCGCGCGCGGAGGAGCACTTCGGCATCTGACCAACTGGTCCGGCAGCTACACGGCGGTCGTCCAGGTCAGCCGTAGGGTGACCGTCTGCGGCGATATCGCGGGCGCGCGGCCGGTGTTCTACACCCCCTGGGCGGGCGGTACGGCCTACGCGACCGCCGCGCTGCCTCTGGCCGACCTCATCGAGGCCAACCTGGACTTCGGGTACCTCGCTGCTCTGCTCGCCGCCCCCGACGTGCCGGCAGCGGTGCACGACTCGACCCCGTACGACGGCGTGCGGCGCATTCCGCCGGGGCACGCACTCATCCTGCGCGCCGGGGCGCGCGAGATCGCCGGGTACGAGCCGGTCGCCTCCCTGGCGGTCGCCGCGCCCTCGGCCGACCCCACGAGCGCCGTGGACGCCGTACGCGACGCCCTCGTGGAAGCCGTACGCGCGCGTCTCGCCGCGCCGCGCCATGTGCCGGGTACCGATGTGGACCCTGGGCCCGTGCCTGGGATGGGGCCCGCCGAGCGGCGCGCCGCGCGCGGGATGCCGGTGCCCGGGATCGGCGCCGACCTCTCCGGAGGGCCCGCCTCCGGGACTCTCGCGCTTCTCGCGGCCGGGCTTCCCGGGGCGCCCGGGACGGTGCTGGGGCACGGTACGGGCGCCGGTGAGCGTCTTCTCGCGGTCACCTTCAACGACCTCGCCGTCAGGGGGCGGGAGTCGGAGCTGGAGCGGGCCGGGACGCTGGCCGCGAATCCCCGGCTGCACCATGTGGTCGTCGCCGGGGGCGAAGAGGTGCTTCCTTACGCCGACCTGGAGGGGCCGCTGACGGACGAGCCGGGGCCGTCCCTGGTGACGGCGGCGCGGCACCGCGCGCGGCTCTCCTCCGGGAGCGCGGACCACTTCACGGGCTACGGCGCCCGGCAGGTGCTGGACGCCCACCCGGCACGGCTCGCCGACCTGTTGATGGACCGCAAGAGACGTCACCTGGTCCGGCCCGTCGCCGCCCTGGCGAAGGCGGACGGGTCGGTGATGGTCCCCGCGCGCGTGTACGGCGCCGCTCGGAAGCTGGCCCGTACGCCGTATCGCACCGGTGTCGACGTTCTCGCCGAGCGGCTGCTGCAACGGCGGTTCGAGGAGCCGGGCGGGGCCGTCGGGGCGTCGCTCGCCGGGCTGACCTGGGCCAGGCCCGGGCCCGCGGCGCGTTGGCTGACTGGTGAGGCGCTTGCTGAAGTATCGGTTCGCCTGCAGAGCGCGGCGGGGCGGCCCGGGGTCGGGCCGGGACAGCGGCCGGGTGACTTCCGCGCGCGTGCGGCGCTTGCCCGGCATGCGGCGGATCTGCGCGTCCTGGAGCAGGCCGCCGAGATCCGCTTCCAGCGGCTGCACGCGCCGTTCCTCGACAACCAGGTGGTACGCGCGTGCCGTGGCCTTCCGGAGGCGCTCCGCGTGCAGCCCGGGGCGCGGGCTTCCATTCTGCGTACGGTTCTGGAGGGGGCCGGGGTGGCCGACCTGCCCCCCGGGTGGGGTGCGCCTTCCCACGCGTCCTCGGCGGCGGCGGCGCGTACGGGGTTGCGGGTGGCCGTGGATTCCTTGGTCGCGCTGTTCGACACGCCGTTGCTGGCGCAGGCGGGCCTGGTCGAGGGCCGCGTCGTCCGCAAGGCGCTGCGCGCGGCCGCGGAGGGTGCGCCGCTGCCCCTCGACGGGCTGGCCGACCTGGTGTCCCTGGAGCTGTGGCTGCGGAGGTTGCTGTCCCGGCGGGGGACCTGCTGGACGGGGACGCCCGCTCGGCAGCGTGCGGTGCCTGCGGGGATTGTGCCGCAGGGGCGGGCGTTGGGGGCGGCTGTTCCACGGGGGTAGGGGGCTGCCGGTTCGCCTCCCGTCCGGTGGGGGTCGGGGCCGCGCCGGTACATCCGCCCGCATCCGGACGGATCGGCTGTGGGCTGGAGGGTGCTGTCTTCTTTGGATCCGTCCGGATGCGGGCATTCG